>JADFQF010000327.1 GCA_022561955.1 Chloroflexota bacterium
GGCAGGAAGTACCACACCTACCCCGCGATGAAGTCGCCCGAAGAGGCCTCGGAGCTATGGTCCGGCCTGGTCGACGGCAGGCTTTCAACGGTGGCGACGGACTTGGTCGCCACGACGTGGGAGGAGAAGATTCGCTTCAAGACGGTGGCGGACGTGACGGGCGGCCACAACGGCATCGAGACCCGAGTCGGCGTCGCCTACACCGAGGGCGTCGTAAAACGCGGCATGTCCCTCGACCGCTTCGTGGACATCACATCGGCCAACGCCGCGAAGATATTTGGAATCTACCCCAAGAAGGGCGCCATCGCCGCGGGCAGCGACGCCGACATAACGATCATCGACCCCGACTTCAACAAGACGCTGACGATGGACGACCTCCACCTTCCCGACTACAGCATCTGGGAGGGCTGGCACGCGCAGGGGTGGCCGGAGACTACGATCCTCCGGGGCAAGGTGATGGTCGAGAAGGGCAAGCTTTTGGGGAACGCCGGATTCGGGAAGCTCCTCAGCTCTCGCTCGATTTCGAGTGAAGTGAGGTCAGGCCCGGCGTGCTAACATTCGTCGGAGAAGCTCTATACACGTTCGGAATAAGAAGACGTTAGAGGTAAAGGCATATGGGAGCTTTTGCCGTCACCCTGGAGATAGGCGACCCTCAGGGGAGCAGGTTCGAAACGGTGGAAGCCCTGGTAGACACAGGTGCGACGCTGACCAGTGCGCCGGCCTCACTCTTACGACGTCTCGGGGTGGAAGCGACCCGACGCGGAACTTTTGAATACGCGGACGGGCGACGGGTCGAATTAGAAATAGGGGAGACCAAGGTTAAAGTAGAGGGAATCGAGACAACGACTTCGGTCCTCTTCGGCGCGGAGGACGCAGAACCTTTGCTTGGGGCCATGACATTGGAGGGACTCCTACTAGGCGTGGACCCGTTCAATCGGAGACTGGTGCCCATAGTAGGCATGCTGAAAGCAGTTCCTCGCCGGTCCCTTTTGACGATTCCTTGATATGGTTCCTCTGCGCAAGCTTACGAGTACGTACGGTGGCCCATTACCGACGCGGTAATTAGGCAGTGACATACCGGATTACTATTTAGTCTTTCACCGAAAACGGAAAGGCCGGTCCATAAAAAATAAAAGGAGACACAATGCTAAGTTTGACCCTCGCCGAGGCCCAGCAGATAATCGACGGCGCGACTAAGAAGCTCGAGGAGATCGGCGTGCCCATGTGCGTGGCCGTCGTGGACCCGAGGGGCGACCTCATCGCCATGATCCGGCAGGACGGCACTCCCTGGCGCAGCACGCTCATATGCCAGGGCAAGGCGGTGGCGTCCGCGGCCTGGCTGCGTTCCAGCGGAGAGCTGACCGACAACGCCCAGTCGCCGGTGTCTCGCGGGCTGATGGCCATGCTCGATGGACGCATGATCCCCGGCCAGGGAGCGCTTCCGGTCTTTCGCAACGGCGAGATCATCGGGGCCGTCGGCGCCAGCGGCGGCGCGTCGCAGCAGGACGAAGACGTCGCCCGTGCCGGCATCGAAAGCGCAGGCTTTTCACCGAGCCCGTAGCACTGCGAAAGGCGACAGGCCGTTCTTGTTTAGAGAAATTCGCTTGACCCGCATTATGGCCTGTGGTAGCGTTTTTAGAAGAGATGAATATCCAAGATGCGATGAAGGGGAGTAGTAGCGGGGCCAATCAGCCATAGCGAGCCGGGGATGGTGAGAGCCCGGTGCATGAGTGCCCGCGAACTCGCTCCGGAGCATCCCTCTTGAGGCCTGCCCCTCTATATTGGGAGGGTGAGTAGGGAGGGACGGTCAGGCGCCGTTACCGCCGTCGAGTGCCACAACTCTAGCCGGAAATGCCCTTCGACGGGCTCGATAACCGAGAACCATATGGGTTGCTCGTAGGCTTTGTCGAGGGTATTGCCCAAGGGTTGTGGAACTAGGGTGGTACCGCGGGAACTTTTCGAAAAAGGTCTCGTCCCTAAGTGGACGAGGCCTTTTTATATCTGAGAGGCGAGGGCTGACCCTGGTTCAGACTATGAATCAGTGAGTCGCTCGGGCATCTGGACCCAGCCTAGACACCGAGCCAAAAAATCGGAGACCTGGAGCAAGAGAATGGCAGTAGTGAGGACGACTGAGCAGCGATACGACCACCGGGCCATCGAGGCCAAGTGGCAGGCCCGTTGGCGCGATGAGAAGCTCTACGAGGTCCGCGACGACGACCCGCGCCCCAAGTGGTACGAGCTCACGATGTACCCGTATCCCTCCGGCGACCTGCACATCGGCCACTGGTACGCCATGAGTCCCGCGGACGCCCACGCGCGGTTTCGTCGCATGCAGGGGTACAACGTCATGCACCCCATGGGCTTCGACGCCTTCGGCCTGAACGCCGAGAACGCGGCCATACAGCGGGGCATACATCCCCACACCTGGACGTTGGACAACATCGAGAACATGCGGCGCCAGCTCAGGACCATGGGGCCGATCTACGACTGGGACCGAGAAATCATCACGTGCATGCCCGACTACTACAGGTGGAACCAGTGGTTCTTCTTGCAGTTCTACAAGTCAGGGCTGGCCTACCGCTCATACGCACCCGTCAACTGGTGTCCATCGTGCAATACCGTGCTGGCCAACGAGCAGGTCATCGACGGGCTGTGCGAGCGGTGCGATACGCCCGTGACACGCCGCGACATGAACCAGTGGTTCTTCAAGATCACCCAGTACGCCGACGAGCTTCTGGACCACTCCACCGTCGATTGGCCCGAGAAGATCAACACGATGCAGGACAACTGGATCGGGCGCAGCGAGGGCGTGGAGATCGAGTTCGACATCTCCGAGTACGGCCTGGAGGAGAAGATCTTCAAGACGTTCACGACCCGCATAGACACGATATACGGCGTGACCTTCGTCGTGCTGGCGCCGGAGCACCCGCTGGTGGATAAGCTGACCACGCCGGAGCATCGAGACGAGGTGCGGGCCTACGTCGAGCAGGCCAAGCTGCAGAGCGAG
>JADFQF010000328.1 GCA_022561955.1 Chloroflexota bacterium
CCTCCCCAGTAGTCCATCTCGAAGTCCGTGGACTTAACTTAGCACGTATGGCCCTGCCGGAAAAGTCGGCTGGTCCAGGCCCTGTTGATGCCGCACAAGACGTGTGAGAGAATGCAGCCAATTTCCGCACGGCCCTTTCCCAGCAGCCATGACGAGCCAATATCGAAGAACGTCTCGGGGTTCGATAGCCTGGCCCGTGAGCCAGGAACACCGGCCGTAGCGCCCCAATCTTCTCTGGTGGTGAAAAGCCATGTCTTCCAACGATGACGCAGGTAGAGAGGGCTTCGTAGACGTGCCCGGCGGCAAGGTCTGGTTTAAAATCGTCGGGACCGGCCCTGGTACGCCGCTGATTACCCTTCACGGAGGCCCCGGCTCGACGCACCACGGCATGACCTCGCTGACCGGCCTTTCCGACGAACGGCCAGTCGTCTTCTACGACCAGCTTGGATGCGGCGCCTCGGACCGCCCCGACGACGAAAGCCTCTGGCGCACGGAGCGCTTCGTCGAGGAGCTGCACCTGATTCGACAAGCTCTCGGCCTGAAAGAAGTGCACATTCTGGGCCACTCGTGGGGCACGATGCTGGCCATAGACTACTATCTGGCCCATCCCGAGGGAATCGCGAGCCTGGTGATGTCCAGCCCCTGCATCAGCATCGCCCGGTGGGTGGAGGACTGCAACGCGTATCGAAAGCAGCTTCCCGCCGAGGTACAGGCGGTGCTGGACAGGCACGAGGAGGCGGGCACGGTGGACTCAGAGGAGTACGAGGAGGCCGCCAAGGAGTTCGACAGGCGGCACGTGAACCGGCTGGACCCGCAGCCCAAGGCCCTGCTCAGGGGACGGGTACAGCGGGGCACGCCGGTTTACGAGGCAATGTGGGGGCCCAACGAGTTCTATATGACGGGCAACCTCAAGGGCTACGACCGCTCGGCCGATCTGCACAAGATCACGGTGCCGACGCTCTTCTCGTGCGGTCGCGTGGACGAAGCGACACCCCACACGGTCGAGTACTACCACTCGCTCACACCCGGCTCGGAGTTCGTGGTGTACGAAAACAGCGCCCACATGCCTCACTGGGAGGAGACCGACAGGTACCTCGAAGTCGTCCGGGACTTTCTCAAGCGAGCAGAGGAGGGCTGATGGTCGACGATATCGCCCGGTACAACAAGGGTCGCTGGGAAGAGCTCGCCCAGGCAAACATAGAATACTCGCGTCCTTTCCTCGACCTGAATCCGGGGAAGGCCCGCGAGGTCATCGACCCGGAAGGCATCCTGGGTAAGGTAAATGGCCTGGACGTGCTCTGCCTCGCGAGCGGCGGCGGCCAGCAGTCGGCGGCCTTCGGGCTGCTGGGCGCCAACGTCACCGTCCTCGACCTGTCTGAGACTCAGCTGGAGAGAGATGTAGAGGCGGCGGAGCATTACTCCCTGGATATTCAGACGGTGCAGGGCGACATGCGGGACCTGTCCCATTTCGAGGACGACTCATTTGACGTCGTGTGGAACGGGCACTCTTTGGGATTCGTTCCAAATGCCCAGGATGTCTTAAGAGAGGTCGCCAGGGTGGTCCGGCCGGGTGGACGGTTTCGGCTCACGTACTACAACCCCTTCTTTCACGGAGTGGACAACGAGAGCTGGGACGGCGAATCGTACCATTTGCCCGGCGGTTCCCTATATGCCGATACGGAGGTGCTCTACCCCGACCCGCGCTGGTCTTTCCAGGGTACGGACGGAGTGCGAAAAAGTATTGCCGGACCGAGGGAGTTCAGGCATAAGCTGAGCACGGTCATGAACGGACTGATCGGGTTGGGCTTCGTGATCCTGGGCTTCTGGGAGACGACGAGCGACGAGTCCGACCCTGAGCCTGGGTCGTGGCAGCACTTCATGTCCGTCGCGCCCCCATACATCACGCTGTGGGCCGTGTACCGTCCCTAGCGATCAGAGCGAGGGCCGACTGGACTTCGGGGCACGTCCAGAGCAGGTCTCGCAGCCGACCTCAAGATTTGATAGCGCCGCGCCGTACATGTATGATGCCATCATGGCTGGGCATGGTCTGTTCTAATTCCAGCCGGAGGCACGCGCATGACTCACTACATGGTCGAAAGACACCTCCCGCAGATAACTCCGGACGAGCTAGCCGCGGCGGCCTTGCGGGCCAAGAATACCACGATGGAAATGTCCAGGGAAGGCACGCCGATTCGCTACCTCAGGTCTATCTTCGTGCCCGGCGAGGACAAGTGTATTTGCCTGTTCGAGGGGCCGAGTGTCGAATCCGTGGAGCAGGCCAACCGGCGGGCCAACATACCGTTCGAAAGAGTAGTGGAGGCGCTTCACATATCATCGGAAGACCTCGACTAATCTCCATGTATCGCGTCGAAGGCAATCTTGGCATCGCCTTTCATAGTAGTGTCTGAGTCGATTGTTCCGGCGAAGGTCCGCTAATGAGCTCCTACTACGCCATAGTTTTCTGCACGCTGCGATTGGACGACCGTCTATGGAGCGACATCCCGTCCAATCAGGTAGCCTCGGTCGTTTCCGAGTACAAGTACCTCGCCGAGTCCTTCGCCGACCGTTACGGCAGCGTCCACCGCAACTTCTCGTCTGACGGCTATCTCTTTCTGTTCGAATACGCCGACGCGGCGGTACAGTTTGCTCTTAGGCTAGCCGAGTCTTGGCCCCAGAGCCCGGAGAGGCTTCCCGACGCCACGGAGCTGCCCGTGGTCCCACTGGGCATCGGCTGCCATTTCGGAGAATGCCGTCAGCTAGACGGCGCCGACGAGTGGATCGGCAGAGGAATCGGCCTCGCCAAGAGGGCGGCGGAGTCTTCAGAAATCACCGCTCTGCTGGTGACCGAGAGCGTGCTCGACATCATAGACCTGCCATCTTACGGCTTCCGGCCCGGGCCCGTTTTGACCATCGACGGGGACCACGTACCAAACCGACGCCTATTCGAGGTCCATTCGTTCGATGAAGGCACTCTGAAGATCAGGTCCGAGGAAGAGTTGACCA
>JADFQF010000329.1 GCA_022561955.1 Chloroflexota bacterium
GGCCTAGCATAACGAGGCTCACACCGAGGTCTCCGAACAGGACGATGCTGCCCAAGGCTGCGGACGCACTCTTGATCCACGGTGAGCCTTGAGGCCTTGCCCAGTCGACGGGCAGCTTATGTTCAAACCCTATCCTCGCCAGTCTGGGAATAATTCTGCCAAAGCGCATATAGTAGCCAGCTACGCCCGCAAGGATGAAGGCATGGACGTAGTCTCCAAACCAATAGGAAAGACCACTGACGATATCGAGGAACACGAGACTAATGACGGCCAGCGTTCCGAAGGCGGCGAATACGACAAGTTGTCTCCACACCGAGAGCAGCGCGTCATGCGAACGCCGGACCGCATCTATCGCGCCCTGGTTAACTGAAAACGGCGACAGAGTCTGATGCATCTCGTTATCAAAGAGCCGGTGGTATGTGATATTCAGTGACCAGATGCCATATGAGACTGCCAACGTTGCAATTATTGACTCGGCCTGCAAAACGGCGTTCCAGAAAGAGGGCGGGGGCTGCGAAGGTCCCAGCGTAGCGCTCAGGACAGCGGCAGGAAGATGGGTAAGCATTATGGTCAAGGTCAAGGTAACAGCGGCGGACGTGATAACGGAGTTCCTTACCCACTCCTTCGCGGCTGCCGGCCAAATCCATCCATATACGAATGAACCAACCAGTAGGCGTTCGCTGCGGAACTGGGGCAATTCCGCGACTACCGAGGACTGCGCCTCATCTCTTGAATCCGAGGGCTCATCTAGATCTCCTGCACCAGTCGGCCGCGGCTTGTCCTCACTCATAGTCGTGTCCCACACCCATAGTCAGGATATCTTTGTACATTCTGGTTGAGGCCACCATCTTTGACGCCTGCTTTCTCGGCTTTGTTAGTGTGTAGCTGGTCTGCCGTTCCTCATCGTGACTGACCCGCGATTCCTAACTTCACGCACAGTCCTGCATTCAACTTGAAATCTCTCATCCTTTCTAACTTACGAGACAGGCGGCCTGTGCTGTATCCACGGCCTGGCCCGCTCGAAGGCCGCCGACGCCGCCAGCACCGTGGCCTCGTCGCCCATGCGCCCCACGATATGCAGTCCGACCGGCATGCCGTCCGAGTCGAAGCCGCAGGGTATGCTTGCCGCCGGGTGGCCGATCGTGTTAATGGGATGGGTGAACGGCAGGAAGCTCCAGCCCTTCTTGTTCGCGTTGCGCTTGCCGCCGACCTCATCCGGGTACTGTCCCACGGGAAAGGCGGTCGTCGCCATCGCGGGCGAAAGCAGCAGGTCGTATTCGTCGAAGACGTCGCTGAACTGCTGTACCATGCGGTCGCGCTCTCCCAGGGCCCTGGCATAGTCGGCGGCCGTGTAGACCTTTCCGTCCTCGATGGCCATGCGGCCGTACCACGTCAGCGGGTCGGGATCGACGTCCAGGAGATGCCCCTGGGTCGCGTAGGCATTTCCCGCGAAGAAGACCCACCAGGTCTCGAAGGGCGACTCCAGCCTCAGATTGGAGTCGTCCACGGTGCATCCAAGCTCCTCGAACACCTTGGCGGCGGAGGCGGTGACCTCGGCGACCTCCGGGTCGACGCCGGCGTAGCCATAGTCGGGGCTCCAGGCGATCTTGAGTCCGCTGATGTCCCTGTCCAACGCGCTGACGAAATCGGGCACCGCGTCACGCAGCGAGCCCGTGTCCCTTGGGTCGTAGCCGGCCAGGGCCTGAAGCAGTATCGCGGAGTCCTTCACGGTGCGGGACAGCGGCCCCTGCTGGCTCGTGATGTTGGCTATCGGCGCTCCGGGAACGCCCGAGAAGCTGGAGACCCTCCCCTGGGTCGGCTTGATGCCGTAGATGCCGCAGAAGCTGGCGGGAATGCGTATGGAGCCGCCGCCGTCGCCGCCGGTCGCGATAGAGCAGAGGCCCGCGACCACGGAGGAGCCCGCGCCGCCGCTGGACCCGCCCGATGTCCGCTCGGAGTTCCAGGGGTTGCGGCACTCGGGGCCGAGGCGGTTCTCGCTGGCGCCAAGCAGCCCGAACTCGGGCGTGTTCGTCTTGCCCAGCATTATCGCCCCAGACTGCTTTACCCGCTCCACGACGGCCGAGTCGGCATCCGGGATTCGGTCCTTGTAGCCAAGGGAGCCGCCCGTCGTCTTCACGCCCCTGGTCATCTGCAGGTCCTTGATGGAAATGGGAACGCCGTGCAGAGGCGGCAGTTCGTCGCCTCGCATCACCGCTTCCTCTGCAGCCTTGGCGTCGGTCATCGCCTGCTCCCGGGTAAGGGTCAGGTAAGAGTTGAGCCGCCCGTCCAAACTCTCGATACGCTCGAAGTAGAGCCTGGTCACCTCAACGGGCGAAATCTCCTTGCCTGCGATCTTCGCCGCAAGCTCAGACGTGGGCAGAAAAGCTGTGTTCTCGTCCATATCACGCTCCTCAATATTGCGGGGTCGTCTTGGTCGGCCGTAGCCGTCGCATACGTCACACCAGGTCCGGCCTGTGCTGTATCCAGGGTCGTACGCGCTCGAAGGCGGCCGATGCCGCGAGCACCGTTTCCTCGTCTCCGAACCGGCCGATAATGTGCAGCCCTATGGGCAGGCCGTCGCTGGAGAAGCCACAGGGCACGCTGGCAGCCGGATTGCCGATCATGTTGATTGGATAGGTGAACGGTATGAATCCAAGGAACGGGTCCACGTCCATGCCCGCTATCTGAGCGGGAGCCTCGCCCACCGGGAACGCAGGCACCGCCATCGTCGGGGAGAGGATCAGGTCGTACTCGTCGAAAACATCGGCGAACTGGGCGATGAGTCTGTCGCGATGTCCCAGCGCTCGTGCGTAGTCGGCGCCTGTGATGTCTCTTCCGAACTCCATGCCCTCCCTGACGTAGTCGGTAAGCTCGTCGCCGCGTTCCTCCAGGAGGTGACCCAGTCCGGCGTAGACGTTTGTCGAGAAGATCAGATAGAAGCTTTCACCGGGCTCTTCAAGCTTGAGCATGCTGTCGTCCACGA
>JADFQF010000330.1 GCA_022561955.1 Chloroflexota bacterium
GTGATCGCGGAACGATTCGTCGGTCCCGATTCCCGTGTCTCCCTGTGGCGGGTCCGCGTCGCGATGCTGGGGGACAGCCTTCGGACTAACTGGCGCCTGTTTGCTCGGACGAAAATAGGTCTGGTCGGCCTTTCCATCATAGGTTTCTACATGCTCATGGCGCTGGTTTATCCCGTCCTGACGCGTACGGTCTGGGAGCCCCGGGTCTACGACCCCGTAATCGGGTTCGCCTACGAAGAGACGAGGCAGCCTGCGCCGCCAAGCCTGAGGCATCTCCTGGGCACGGACCCCCTGGGCCGAGACGTTCTCAGCCAGCTCATGTTCAGTGTCCGCTCGGAGTTCATGTTGGGCGTGGTTGCCGCCCTGGTGACCGTGGTCATCGCCACAACGGTCGGCGCGGCGGCGGCGTATTACGGCGGGTTCGTGGACGCCGTCCTCATGAGAATCACGGACACCATGATAATGATGCCCTTCATTTCGGTCCTGATCGTCGTGAGCTCGCTGTTTACGGTGGGCCTCCTCGAGCTTGGTCTGATCATCGGCATCCTGAGCGGCTTCGGGGCGACTGCGGTCATCATCAAGTCCCAGGCCCTCACGATCAAGGTCAAGCCGTACATCGAGGCGGCGAGGATCGCCGGCGGGTCCGACTTTCACATAATCTTCACTCATATCGTGCCCAGCCTTCTGCCGCTGTCCTTCCTCTACATGATGTTCACCGTGACCGGCGCCATCTTCTCGGAGGCGGCGCTATCGTTTTTCGGACTGATGAACGTCCAGATGAGCTGGGGGCTCATGATGAGCACGACCGCGACATCGGGTTATCTTCTCCGACTGGACGAGTTCTGGTGGCTGGTGCTTCCTGCAAGCCTGTCGATTACCCTGCTGAGCTCTTCGTTTTATCTTGTGGGGCGCGCCCTCGACGAGATCGTCAACCCTCGATTGAGAAGCAGATGACGGCTCCCCTGCTCGAGGTCCGGGGCCTGACGCTGGAGTATCTGACGTCGCAGGGCCGTGTGAGCGCTCTGGACGACGTGTCGTTCACGTTGGAACGAGGCGAGTCGCTCGGCCTGGTGGGCGAGTCCGGCAGCGGAAAGACGTCCATCGCGATCTCGCTGCTCAACCTTCTGCCCGACAACGCGCGAATCCTGAGCGGCAGCGTTCGTCTGGACGGCGTGGAGCTCCTGACCCTGGATGAGTCTCGAATCCGCGCCTACAGGGGGAATAAGATCGCACTGATATTTCAGGCGGCCATGAGCTCGCTCAACCCCGTGTACAGGGTCGGCGACCAGATCGTGGAGCCCATGACGCTCCACCTCGGCCTTACTCCGGCGCAGGCGAAGCGCAGAGTCGGTGAGCTGTTCGAGCTGGTGGGGCTGGACCCCGACCAGGCGAGCCGCTACCCCCACGAGCTCAGCGGCGGCATGAGGCAGCGGGTCGTGATCGCCATGGCGCTGTCATGCGACCCCGACGTCATCGTCGCGGACGAGCCGACCACGGGCCTCGATGCCATCATCCAGGACCAGATACTCCGCAATCTGAAGGAGGTCCAGCGCCGCGACGATATAGGGATGCTGTACATAACCCACGACATGGCGGTAATCGCCGAGGTCGCCGATCGCGTGGGGGTCATGTACGGTGGAAAGCTCGTGGAGATAGGCGATGTCGAAAGCGTTCTCAATGCCCCGGCCCATCCCTACACGGCCGCGCTTACCTCATCCATTCCCAGCGTGAGAGGCGAGCTGAAAGAGCTGACGCCCCTGGAGGGGGCGCCGCCCGACCCGACCAACCTGCCGAACGGCTGCAGGTTTCATCCCAGGTGCTCGTACGCGACGGAGGAGTGTCGAAGCCGGGAGCCCGCTGCCGTGATCGAGGAGGGGCGGTCCGTCGCATGTTGGCATCCTCTGGCAGCCGCCACGAAGGGTGCCCCGGTCCCGGCACGGTCAGACCCACACGACCAGACCGGCCGGTAGAAGACCGACATGACACAACGAGTCCCATCCGAAAGCAATCCAAGAGAAACACCTGGAACCTCCACGCCGTCATCAGGGGTCAGGCCCCTCGTCAGCGTTCGCGGGCTCTCCAAGAGCTATTCGGTTGGAGGCGGCCTGTTCGGCAGGCGAGCGAGGGTCGTGGACGCGGTGCACGACGTGTCGTTTGAGATCGGCCACGGAGAGCGGCTGGGCCTCGTCGGCGAGTCCGGCTGCGGCAAGACCACGACGGGCAAGCTGCTGGTCAACCTGATTCCACCGACTGCCGGACAGATCGTCTTTCAGGACGGCGAGGACGTCTACGACGTAGCAACGCTCCGCGGCAAGGGCCTCAAGAGCTACCGCCGCATGGTACAGATGATATTTCAGGACCCCTACGAGGCCATCAACCCCCGCATGACTGTCCTGGATGTCATCGCCGAGCCGTTGAAGGTCCAGGGCGTAGGCAACCCTCTGGAGCGCATCGACAGAGTCAGCGATATGCTGGACATGGTCGGAATCACCCCACCCGGAGGCTACCTGTTTCGTAGGCCTCACGAGCTGTCGGGCGGACAGCGTCAGCGGGTGGCCATAGCCAGGGCCCTCGTCGTCGGGCCAAGATTCGTCGTAGCGGACGAGCCGACTTCGATGCTGGACGTGTCGGTCCGCGTAGGCGTCACGAAGCTCATGAGGGACCTGGCCGACCAGATGGGGATCAGCTACCTGTACATCACCCATGACCTGGCGACCGCACGCTATATCTGCGACCGGATCGCCGTCATGTACCTCGGCAGCATAGTGGAGGTGGCGGAGACGGAAGAGCTGCTGCGAAACCCGCAGCACCCATACACCAAGGCCCTGGTATCGGCCGTGCCGGTCCCAGACCCCACATACAAGCGTCCTCCCGTGGACCTCAAGGGTAACATCGGCAGGCCCATCGACCTGCAGGACCGATGTCGATTCTACGATCGCTGCCCGATGGCGGTCGAGTTCTGCCGCGCGGCGCCGCCCCC
>JADFQF010000331.1 GCA_022561955.1 Chloroflexota bacterium
ATCACCAACTTCTTTACCGACACCGCGGACAAGCTATCCAAAACGATAAGCGAGGTGGCCGAAGGCGGAGCCGAGGGAATTCTCATCGATGTTCGCGACAACCCCGGTGGACTGCTGAGCTCCGTAGTAGACGTCACGAGCCTCTTCATAGATGATGGTTTGGTGCTCTACGAAGTAGATGGCGAGGGTCGCAGGACGAACTGGGAGGTCCGCCGAAAGGACGGCATCGCGCGGGAGATTCCGGTCGTGATTCTGGCCAACGAGTTCAGCGCCAGCGCCAGCGAAATCCTGGTCGGGGCTCTCCAGGACCACGACAGGGCAACCTTTGTCGGCGCGCAGACCTTCGGCAAGGGCAGCGTGAATATTCTGAGAGGGCTGGGCAACGGCGGCGGCCTGTTCCTGACCTTCGCGCACTGGTTTACTCCCTCGGGGCGGCTCATCCAGGGCAACGGCCTCGCTCCGGACATCGAGATCGTCTCCAGAGACGCTCGCGAAGCGGACACCATGCAGCTGGAGAAAGCCAGGGAGGTCCTACTGGCAGAGGTAAACGCGTTGGCCGCCGGTAGGTCGGGCTTATGAGCGAAGATAGAACGATCACGGTCAACAGAAGGGCTCGCTACGACTACGAGGTCATGGAGTCTGTCGAAGCGGGCCTGGTACTCACCGGCACGGAGATCAAGGCCATACGCGAGGGCCGGGTGAGCTTGAGCGACTCCTACGGCAAGCCGGAGAACGGCGAGATGTGGCTCGTCAATCTTCACATCGCCCAATACTCGGCCGGCTCTGGAGAGAACCACGACCCCACAAGGCGGAGAAAGCTGCTCTTGCGTAAGGACCAGATCACGCGGTTGACTAAGATGGTGTCGGAGCGAGGGCTGACGCTGGTGCCGCTGCGTCTGTACATCAAGAAACACTACGCCAAGGTGGAGCTCGGCCTCGGCCGGGGCCGGAAACGGTACGATAAGCGCCGAGCTATCGTGGAGCGCGACAGAGAAAGGGAAGCCAGGCAGGCCGTCAGACGGTAGCCCCCAGAGTTCACGTCCTGATGTCGGACCATCCATAACGGCAAAATCCCGGCGTTAGATCCCATGTTACCCTCTGTGTAGCGGGCGCCGAGCATGAAGACCTCGATGGCCAACCGATGCCTTGCATGAATCCGCCGTTGCCAGGTCCGTCGGCTCCCCAGCAATCCCAAACGTCTGAAATCCCACGATTACTGGGCGATCCCGCCGTTATACCGGACCTTTGATTCGCCGTGGACCCCTGCGCCAGGGGATAGCGCCTCGAGCGCCGATTCCGAATCCGGATATCGGCGCGGGTCCCTTCCCTACAGCCCTCGACGAGCTTCGGGGGCAGAAGAAAGGACGCGGATTTCTCCATGGGGAGCTCGCGATCAGCTGAGGTGGATAAAGAATAAGAGGCTGGACGAGATGGTCATGCCGGATGTTCAGGCTTGCTCGTCTCTCGACGAGGTCCGCATCGATCGAGTACGTTCGGCGCAAAAATAAAGGCGATGCCGTTTTATCGGCATCGCCTTCGTGTTGGACGCATAGTGCAGGCCCAGTCTTAGCGGGGAATGGGCCTCCTATGGCGTTCCAGGGCTAACCTACCCGCTTGACTTCCAACGACTCGCCCGGCGCAAGCGCTACTCTTCTTACATTGATTCCCAGCTTAAGAAGCCAGTAGCCCAGCGTTGCCTTGCTCACACCCAGGTAATCGGCCGTTGCGGAGAGCCCTTGCTCGGTGACCATCTCCGGCAAGAGCTTCTCAAGGGGTTGACTGAACTTCTCTTCGACGGTGACCATCTTCTTGGTCTTGCGTGTCATCTGAGCCTCCTCTGAACCATTTCCGTGGTAAACGTCATTTGGAATGAACACATCCTAAACGTTACGTCATTCTAGTGTCAATACACTTTTTCAACATTTTTCAAGTCTTTTCTTGTTTTTTCTTTCGAATTCAGGCGCGTGCCTCGGAGGTCAATTTTACATGTACGGCAGCCCTGATCCGTGCTTTTGGGCCGCGTAAAGGAGGGATACTCCGATGTCATTGAAATGCAAACGTAAATTTATTGTTTCGTCTAAGTCTACTGCCCTTTCGATGTGCTAGAATTCGAGTCATGGGGGACAATTCGAGCTGAACGCTTTCGTTGGAGTGGCCCCCTAGCTTCTCCTTGATGTTCGGGGATGTTCAGGAGATATCCAACAAACGCGACGTCCCTGTCGATGTGGGGTTGGGGAATACGGACCGGGGCGTCGATGAATCGCGGTCGTTATGCGGGTGAATCACTCTCCAGGAGGCTGAAGGCTTGGTCGATCTGGTCGCACGAACACGACGAAACCATGCACTGGAGCACGCCACCGTGGAGCTGCTGCTGGAGGATGGCCTCAGGCCCCCGATCGGCGGCTACTCGATGCCATCCGGCTTCTTCATTTTCGGACGGGTCGGCACGGAGCAGCTCTCCCAAAAGGCGAATGAGGCCCTGAGGCTACTAAAGGAAGGCGAGGCTCAACTGGCCATCTCCCCGTATTGCGGGACAAACCTGGCTACCAGCGCTCTCCTCGCGGGTTTTCTCATTAGTGCGATATTAGGTCCCAAGCGTCGAAGGAACTACCGTAGGCTGCCCCTGGCCATAGCCGCGGGGCTGGGCGCCGCGATCGTCGGGCGTCCCATCGGCATGGCGCTCCAGAGATACACCACGCTCGCCGCCGCGGACATGTTGGAGATCACGGGTGTGCTTCGTCTGGGGTCCGTTGGGGAGTTTTCCCTCCATAAGGTAAGCGCCCATTCCTGATTCTCCCTCTATTGGTCACATGTATAGCAGCGGCGCCCGGAACCCGGTCACCGTTGAGACGCCTGTAGTCGGTTCGAGCGGGCGAAGATCCTAATAGGTAGCTATCTCACAAAGGAGGACGCCTTGTTCCCGCCCGCCCTCGGGGTTTTTTGTTCCTGGGGGCACATCCCCCAGGCCCTCTGCCAGA
>JADFQF010000332.1 GCA_022561955.1 Chloroflexota bacterium
ACACTTGTCCCTTATAATCCCACAGAGCAGATATTTCGATCTTCGATAGGATTAGGAAGAGATGGTCATGACAAAGGTACTCATAACCGGCGCCGCGGGCCTCGTAGGCGGCGTCCTTCGAAGAGGTCTTGGCGACAGCCACGAGCTCAGCGGTGTGGACCGACGTGGTATCGACGGCTTCGATATGCTCGTCGCGGACTCCACAGACCTGGACAGCATCCGTCCCGCATTCGAGGGCAAGGATGTCGTGATCGACCTGGCGTCCAACCCCGACAACGGCATGTCCTGGCAGACCGCGTACGAGAACAACATACGCTGCACCTACAACGCTCTGCAGGCGGCCAAGGACGCCGGTGTGAAAAGGGTCATCTTCGCAAGCTCCAACCACGTCACGGGCTTGTATGAGAGCGACCCGCCCTATTCAGACGTCGTCGCGGGAAGATATGACGGCATCACGCCGGACGATATTCCCCGCATAACGACCGCCATGCCTATCCGACCCGACGGGCCTTACGGAATCGTGAAGGCGCTTGGCGAGGCGGCGGGTAGGTACTTCTCGGACGAGTTCGGCCTGTCGGTCATATGTCTGCGAATCGGCACGTTGAACCAGGAGAGCAGGCCACAAGCGCCTCGCCAGTTCGCGACGCTGCTGACACATAACGATCTGGTGCAGCTTGTCGACAGGAGTATCCGGGCGCCCGATGACTTGAAGTTCGGAATCTACTACGGCGTATCCAACAACAGGTGGCGTTTCTGGGACATCAGCGAGGGCGAGAGGCGTCTGGGTTACAGGCCGGAGGACGATGCCGAGAGCCGGCGCTAGCCCATGGGCTGCATTGCCTGCCGGATCTCGTCCCCGCGCTCATATGCGGGCCTCTCCATCGAGTGGCCGCGGCCGTTAGATATGTGTGACGGTCTCCAACCGACGATGTAGCGGAACAGAAATTTCCACCAGCCAAGCTCAGTCTGCTGTTCCACGTGATACAGCTCGTGGCCGAGGAGAATGATGCCGGCCGGTGTGTCCGGGTCCGGCGCATGGCGCGTGAGGTGCACCGTGCGATTGATGGTAACGGCGTGCTGCCCAGAGGCTCCGAATAGCCAGCCGAAAAGTGACCCACGGAGAACGGGCGTCGCGTCCAGAATCTCCCGGCCGTACCACCTGGTTAAGATCACCCTCGCCTCTTCCGAGACTTCCACGGTCCTGGACATACATATCCCTTCTGTGCTTGCAGCCCTGGTCAAAGTCCTCGAAGAACATCTTAGAATTAAATCATGAAGCACGGCTAAAGGTTTAAGGCCCACTTTTCGGTCGGTACGGCGGCAATTGATATCCATGAATGTAAGGGTTATAGTAAAGCGCAATCGCCGGTCCCAGGCCAACGACGGCCCCGAATGGATCTGATTCGCTGGTGGAAGCGGCGCGGGGGACCCATAAACTCGCGTCCGCCGAGTACGGGAAACACCGAGGTAATATTTGAAAGTCCTGATTACATCCGGCAACAGCGGCCTGTCCGTGGAGCTCGCCAGGTCGTTATCCGCCGCGCATGCGGTGACCTTGACTGACCCGAACGAGGTGTCCGGATTACCCTCGAATGTCCAGTACCGAAAGAGCAACCTCGACTACGACGATGACCTGAATGCTCTCATGAACGGTGTCGACGTAGTCGTCCACCGCGGGCTCGTGGATGTCGATTCCTCCGTCTCGGAGCAGCTTGACCAGGCGATGCGCCACACCTATAACCTGCTCTGGGCGGCGTCCGACAACAACGTATCGAGATTCGTGTTCCTGAGCTCCCTCTCGGTCCTGGACCAGTACGAAGAGGGCATGACTGTTACCGAAACGTGGCGCCCTACCCCGACCACCGACCCCCTTATATTGGGTTTTCACCTGGGTGAGTTCGTGTGTAGGGAGTTCGCCCGCGAGTCCAAGATTCAGGTGTTTTGCCTGAGGCTCGGTCCGCTATCGACCGTTTCATTCGAACGCCCCAGCACATCGTCTCTATACATGAAAGACGCCGTCCAGGCCATCGAGAAGGCCGTGAGCGCGGACATCGGCCTCAACGGTGTTGCGACCCGACATGCCGGGGCGGCGGCCCCCAGGAGCATGTGGAACATCTACCACATCCAGTCGGAAGTGCCCGACGCGAGATTTTCGACCGCGAAAGCCCAGAGCGACCTCGATTACGGCCCTGGGCGGTAAGGCGACACCAATACGATGAACGTACTGATACTCGGCGCGAACGGACAGCTAGGCCCTTACGTAGTCAAGGCCCTGGAAGGAAGGCATACGCTGCGGCTGACCGACGTCAACGACCTGGACGATACGCCCCATGAGTACGTGAAGGTGGACGTCTCGGATATAGACGCCGTCGCCGATGTAGCCGAGGGCATGGACGCTATTATCAACCTGTCGGTGCTCCGCTGGGACCCCAAGCTCGCCTTCGACGTCAACGCCAGGGGATGCTATAACGCGATGTCCGCAGCCGTTAGACACGGCATTCGTCGGGTCATCAACACGGGCCCTCACTACTGCATCGCGGGGTTGGGCTACGAGCGGTTCGACTACGACCTGAAGCCCGACGTTCCGCCGCAGCCCGGAACGAACCTCTACGGCCTCACGAAATCGCTGGGCCAGGAGATATGCCGCATCTTCACGCAGCAGCACGACGTTTACGCGCTCACGCTCCTCTTCTATAACTTCAAGGGCTCCGACGACTCCCCGGTAGGGCAAGACCTGACACCTTTCAATATCTCATGGACGGACGCCGGTGAGGCTTTCGGTCCGGCCCTCGAAGTCGACCTGGAGACCCTGCCGTCCCGATGCGAGATCTTCAACATATTCACGGACCTGCCTCACGGCAAGTTCAGCAACGAAAAGGCCAAGCGTCTCCTCGGATGGCAGCCCACGGACAACCTGGAAGCGTATTGGACCAGGTCCGGCGCCGCCGGAAGTCAGTAGCGACCA
>JADFQF010000333.1 GCA_022561955.1 Chloroflexota bacterium
TCAAAGCTCTCCCTGCAGACGAACTTGAGGGCCGGCGTCGCGGTTGTACTGGAGAAGGCGAAGGCGTAGCGCTCGGCGTTGGGGATAGTCGACAGCACGGTCGAAGGAAAGACCATTATCTCGTCGGAGATAGGTCCCAGCGTGGCCAGGACCCTGGCGCCCTTCACGACGATGCCTTCGTCCGTCTCCCTCGTCACGCGAAGACCTACGTCGTCGGCGCCCATCACCGATTCGGCCGACCTGGTGCGGCGCATGTTCACCAGCGTGTGGGTCATGCACAGGTCGTTCTCCCGAACGTGCTCGTAGTACCTTTCGACATTGGCCTTGAACTCCGGCCGGTTGCCGCCGAAGTACGAGGAAGCCGCCGCCACGGCCATCAATCCGGCGTTCAGGTAGTCCGGAGAGCGCCCCATCATCCCGCCGCTGTGCCGGGCCCACCTCGTCATCATGAGCCTGCGGCGCACGATGTCCTCCGGGGTCCTTGGAGTCAGGAAAGACGTGCCGACCCTTTCACCCGACGAGGGCGAATCGTAGGTCATCTCGTCGCGAAGCGCCGGTTCGTGCTGCATGTCCAGAAGGTCCGCCATCGAGCGAGCGCCGCGCCGAAACGCCGGATGCGTGGTCGGGTCCCGAACGCGTTGTCCATCTATCCAGACCTCGGGCGGGTTCTCTTTCAGCTTGGCAAGATATTCTTCGCCGGTGCGTGCGGGCATTTGCGGCCTCCTTTCCCAAGAGAAGAGCCCCTCCCAGCGTCTGCTCCGAAGGGGCTCAACAGTGCTCGATGGCGGAAATGAAGCTGAATATCTAGTCGCCGGCCCGCCCCAACGCGGCGTCCACCACGGTCTCTCCCTCCAGGTCACCGGGGAACTGGCCCCCGAACAGGCTGCCCTCCTTGGGCCACTGGTCCTTCGGCAGCTCGTAGAAGACCTCGATCTCGTTGCCGTCGGGGTCGAACAGGTAGACGCCGATCGAGATTCCATGGTCGCCGATGCCGCCTATGTTCACGTCCTTCGTCTTCATTTCCTTGTAGAGCTCTTTGAGGTCTTCAAAGGACTCCATCTCCCATGCGAAGTGGTACAGACCCACTCGGTCCTTCTCAGGACCCGGTGCGTCCGGGCCTACGCTCATCAGGGCGAGCTCGTGAGAGGCGTCGTCGCCGGCGCTCAGGAATACCATTGCGCCGGGGCGCTTCGTCGTCGTGTGCAGACCCAACACATCGTTGTAAAACGCTTCGGAGCGATCGATGTCACGGACCCTCAAGACCAGGTGTCCTAGCCGTTTGGGCTTCACCATATTGCCGTCTCCTGTTCTTACTAATTCGGACTGAGCATTAAGGGGTATTGCCGAGCTAAATATGCGGTATGGGGGTTAGATGCAACCGAGTGTAGCAGCGGCTCATGGGGCGGTCAAGCACGTCCGCGACATCATTGATTCACGCCGGTCCCACCACGGTACGAAGTGCTGCTACGTTCGCGTAGTCCGCTTCTGAAACAGGGTCACGTTCTGCTCCGGGAAGAGGGCACGCCAGCCGTAGCGCGACGCTATCCAATTCATCGTCTTGCGCGAGTAGAAGTTCACATGGGTAGGGTCGCGGTGGTAGTACCAGGCAGGAAACTCGCTCCAGTCCGTCAACATGCCTGTCATGACCCCCAGCCAGCCGCCCGGCTTCAGCAGCCCGTCCAGCCTCCGGAAATCCCGCGCAGGCTCTGAAAAATGCTCCGCCGTCTCGGTACAGGTTATGAAGTCGTATGGGCCCTCCAGGACGTTTTCGTCGGGCTGGAAAAACGGGTCGTAGACGCTGATCTCATGGCCGTCCTCTCGCATCATGGCCGCCAGGGCGGGACCAGGCCCGGCGCCGTAGTCGAGGCCCGTGGACCCGATGCGCAGGTGAGGCTTCATCGGGCCATACAGCCTGGACAGGAAATCGCGGTAGGCCGGGTCGTCGACTTCGTTGTTGTGCTCGAGGTAGCGGGCCTTCTGCGCCTCCGAGGATAATAGCTGGCTTCGAGGCACGAAGACCATGTCGCAAACACCGCAGATAAAGAAGTCTCGAAAACCTGAGCCCTTCTCCCCGACGTGGAGGTGGCTCGACTTGGTTGAGGCGCACAGGGGGCAGCTAGTTGCGTCCGGCATGGCAAAGACCAGCCGCGAGGCCAAATTGCATTAGGCGTACAGCCAAGAGACTACTTTTTTCGAGACGCCGTCCACTCCTCATGAGACGGCACCTCTTCTCCCACGATGTACATGAAGAGATAGGAGCCCATATCGCCAAGAAATTTGAAGTTCTTGCGAAAGTCTTTCACTAAGGCAGGAAAGTCATCGTGTGACCGCAGGTACTTCTGGAATCCATCGAACTCCTTGGCATTGGTGGTTTTATTCCCGTATATGAACTTGTCCTCAGCGGTCCGCATCACCCCAAAACGCATCTCCGAGACCATGATGGCCTTGTAGTCGTTTATGGAGTTGTAGTTGAGGGCAATGAAGTCGTCAAGGATGTCCTGGCGAAGGATTCGCTTCAGAGCAACGGTGACGGATGTGGGTGAGTTCCCGGCAGACCATGGGATCTGCTCGTGAATGTCGTAGAAAGCACCACTCAGGGGCGTGCCAGTACGCCGGTATGTTACATCAAGCCCGGTAATTTGCATACCAGGAAGAACACCAGCGAGGTGACCATCTTCAATCGTTTCCTGGATGAGACCAGCCAGAAGCTTTGACTGAGTAAGGGTCTGGGCAGCAGCAAGAGTGGAGAAGTGACCAACGATGGCCATGTTGTCTTACCTCGATGCTACCTGAGACTTCCCAACTCCTCTTTATCGTCCAGACCAGCAACCATAAGTTGACGTGCGGAGAGAGTGGAGCCGCCTCCATCTCCTCCTCCACCATCAGTCCTATGTCGGGTGCCGTTCCGTCCGTTAGCGGGGAGTAGGTCGAGCGCCTCCTTGTAGGAGGTCAACTCTGCTACGG
>JADFQF010000334.1 GCA_022561955.1 Chloroflexota bacterium
CAAGCTTCTAGACCTCGTTATAGCGGAAGCATGACACGACGTGGTCGTTGATCATGCCCGCCGCCTGCATGTATGCGTACGCGATCGTCGGCCCGACGAATTTGAAGCCGCGTTTACGTAGGTCTTTGCTCATGGCTTCTGAATGCGAGTCAAAGGACGGAACCTCTGAAAGAGATTTCCAGGCGTTCTTCTTCGTCTTGCCCTTGACAAAGCTCCAGTTGTAATCGGCGAAGGTCCCGAATTCCTTCTGCACTCCTATGAAAGCGCGGGCGTTGGAAATGGCGGCCTGGATTTTCTGGCGATTTCTGATTATTCCCTCGTCGGCAAGCAGTCGCTTTACGTCGCGGTCGGTATAGCCCGCCACCCGCTCCACGTTGAAGTCGTCGAAGGCGCGCCTATAGCCATCCCGTCTCTTTAGAATCGTTATCCAGCTGAGACCGGCCTGGGCTCCTTCAAGAATCAGGAACTCGAATAGCTTCTGGTCGTCGTAGACCGGAACACCCCACTCTTTATCGTGGTAAGAGACGTAAAGCGGGTCGTCGCCAGGCCATTCACACCTTACCTTCATTGCACTCTCCTCGGGTCGAGTTTTGGCACGGAGCCCCACTCCCGGACCACTAGTGCGCACCTCTCGAATGGTGCTATTCTACACGCCTGAGCTCCTAACGTGGAGTATACATGGAATCCAGAATGATATTTTGGGGGCTGCGATACGGTGGACAAGGTAAGGATGGCAATTGTTGGATGCGGGACGATATCGCAGCTCAATGTGCCCGGCTATCTGCGGCACGAGGGCTGCGAAGTGACCGTCCTGTGCGATCCTAATCGTCGGCGCGCCCAGCAGAGGGCCAAGCAATGGGGCATAACTCCCAGAATCGTCACCGAATACGACGACGTATTGAACGACTCCCAGATCGATGCCGTTGAGCTGCTCACGCCCACGTTCATGCATCCCGAGCAGATCATCGCCGGTCTGGATGCGGGAAAGCACGTATCGTGCCAGAAGCCCATCGCCACCACCATCGCCGAGACGGACCAGATCTCGGCAGCCGTGGACCGCGCCGGCACCAAGTTCCGCACCACGGAGAACTTCCTCCACTACCCGCCCATCGTCAAGGCCAAAGAGCTGCTGGACGCCGGTGTGATAGGCGAGCCGTCGATGCTGAGAGTCAGGACCGTGCGGGCGAACCACACGGACGATGTCGATTTTCAGGTGGAGCCGGACGCGCTGGTCTGGCGCAGAGACGCGAGCGCCAACGCAGGCGGGCTGCTTTATGACGACGGCTGGCACAAGTACGCCACGGCGATCTGGTGGCTGGGCGACGTCGAGAAGGTCATCAGCATGGTCACGAAGACGGACGATTTCATGATCGAAACACCCAGCGCCGCCATCTTCAAGTTCAAGGACAGGAACTGCCTCGGCGTATTCGAATACTCCAGTGCAGACGAGATGCAGATACGGAGCAAGTACTATCCGGCAGACGAGTTCTTCGAGATACAGGGCTCCAAGGGCTCCATCTGGGTCACGCGATGCACCGGAGAGATGCTGGACCTTCCCCCCGTGATGGTCATCAAAGGGACCAGCACCGAGGGCATTCAAGTCCCAATGGACTGGATCGAGGGGTTCAGCCGCTCGGCCAGGCACTTCATCGACTGTATATTGCGGGACGAGCAGCCCAACATGGACATCGCTTTCTCGCGCCATACACTTCAAGTCGCCCTGTCTATTTACGAGGCTTCCGAAAAAGAGGTGCCTGTGGACCCCGCCGGCCTCGTCTAGGGACCGCCAACGGAAGAACAGGACTTGATTCGACGACTGGTCTCGAATCGCCCGCTTTTAATTTGATTGGCTCATGGAGGACGGGAAATGGATTTCGGGCTCGACGGAAAGGTAGCGTTTATCACGGGAGCCGGTCACGGCATAGGGCGTATGTTTGCCCTGTCGTTCGCAAAAGAGGGCACGGCGGTGGCCATCGCCGACATCAACCAGCAGTGGGCGGAGCAGGCAGCGAGCGAGATCGTCGAACTGGGAGGAAAGGCGCTGGCGGTCCCCTTCGACGTCAGCGACCAGGAGCAGGTCGAGGGCGCCATCCAGGAGACCGCCCAACAGCTCGGCCAGATCGACGTGCTGATAAACGACGCCGTGAGCCCATATCTCACAGGCTCTCTGGAGGAGCTAGGCGATACTGAGTGGGACGACAACTTTCGGATTAACGTCAAGGGAAGCTTCTACTGTATAAAGGCCGTGGCGCCCCTTATGAAGGAGCGCAGATACGGCAAGATAATTAACATGGCGTCCATCGTGGGCCGCAGGGGCTCCGTCGTGCCGACGTCGGCAGCCTACGCCGCATCCAAGGCGGGCATCATGGCCATCACATCCTCGGCGGCACGAGAGCTTGGGCCATTCAACATCAACGTCAACGCCATCGCGCCGGGCCAGATCGATACGCCCCGTTGGCGCGACGCGCGCACCGACGAGCAGATCCAGCGCACCATACAGGGCACCGCAGTCAAACGCATGGGAAGCCCCGAAGACTTGGCGGGCCTCGCCCTGCTCTTAGCATCAGACGCCTCTTCGTTTATCACGGGACAGACGATCACGGTGGATGGAGGTTCTCTCTGCATGTAGTGGTTCCTGGATAACTTTTCTGGCCGAAAACAGGTTCTCTCCTGCAGACCATTCAAATCAATCCTATTCAGCCCGACATCAATTAAAAGGACTAAACAGATAGCGAAGTTCGCGGCAAATCTCACGATGATGTTCAAGGAAATAGAATTTCTCGACCGCTTCGAGGCGGCGTCGAAGGCCGGTTTCAAGGCCGTCGAATGTCTATTTCCATACGATTACGACAAGGATCAGGTGGCCGAAAAGCTGAACTCACAAGGACTCGTGCAGGTGCTGCACAGCCTGCCCGCCGGAGACTGGGATGCCGGCGACCGCGGCAACGCC
>JADFQF010000335.1 GCA_022561955.1 Chloroflexota bacterium
ACTGGTCTGGCAGGAATCAAAGCCCCGCCGTTAGGTTCAGTTTGATTATGCGGGGGTGCAGCGTGTGAGAGAGTTGCCTGATCTAGTCTTCCCTGAGGTCGTCCAGGTCCGCGGCGATATTTTCCAACGACTCCTGCAGCTTCTTAGGAAGAGCTGGAGCGCCCTTAATGGCGTCGATCAACTGCATGTACAGGACCATCATCTTCGTCTGTACGTGGCCGTGCAGCTCCTCGGCGATGGCCCTTCGGACCTCTTCCTGGGCGCCTACAATACGCGACCGGGAGTCTTGGAGCTCCGCAACGGTCTTCTCGAGCTGGGTCACGTAGTATCGCGTCTCCTGCTCCAGGCGCTGGCGCTGCAAATCCACGATTCGCTCACCGACTCGTATGCGAGCGCGCATCTCTTCCCTGTCGAAGGGCTTGGTGAGATAGTCGTCCGCACCGGCCTGCAGACCTAGAACCATGTCTTCCTTGCCGCCTCTGACCGTTAGGAGCAGGATGTAGGGCGTCTCCGGATGGGGGGAAGCTCGCAAACGCCGGCAAAGCTCCAGGCCGTCCATGCCGGGCATCATCCAGTCGAGAATCGCGAGCTCCGGATGGTCGTCCTTGGAGAGGGCGTCCCACGCCTCGTCGCCATCGACGCAAGGCACTACATCGTAGCCAAGCTCGGTCAATAGCTCCTGCAGCACGGCACGAGAAACAGCGTCGTCTTCAGCAACCAGGACCCTCGTCGCTAGTCCTCCTCGGCGGACAACTCGTCCAACACGTCATCAAGCCGGCCGATTTCTTCAAGAAGGGTCTCGTAGGCCTGCTCCGAGCCCTGAAGGTCTCCCGAGCGGCCCATCTGCTCCAGGGCAAGGGCGACCTCGGTCGCGGATTCCGCGGCAAGGTAGGCTATGGAGCTGACGAACGTATGCGCCGACATCTCGAGGAGCCTCGTGTCGGAGGAATCTATCGCCTGACGCATGTTTTCGAGGTGCTTTGGAGCGTTCTCGCGAAACAGGACGGCCACTTTTTTCAGAAGCTTCCTGCTGCCGAGTCTCTCCGCGGCTGCGTCGAGGTCGGCAACCATAGAAGTGGATGAGGTTTCCGGGTTATTTCTACTGCCGGACAAGGTAATTTTAGTCCTCTGAATTCAGATTGAGCATGAGGCGCGGTAGGGGAGCCAAAAGAGTCCTGATACGGGCTGCCGCCGGTGTCGTTCCGATAGTAATTGCCATCCGCCCTGCCGCATCGTCTTTCATGACCGAAGCATGGTGCGCTTACGGTCGGTCGCTTAGGCGCGTAGGGGCCCTTAACGAGTAAAAGCCCCTACGGTCACCTTGACCTAGAGGAGGCTAGGCATAGTTAAGATAACCACAATATCGCGCGACTGACACCTGGACGTTGGTACGGCTCGCGATGGGCTGAAAACCTCGATCATTTGCCTTGCCGGTGGTGCTTAGCAGGAGTTTGATGACTCGGACTGGTCTAATACATGCCCCGCTGCTAAGCTATGCGGCGCAGACGAGTCCGGGAAATAGTACGGAAACTCGTCTAAGCGCCGGAAATCTCGACGGACGGCCTGTTGACTGCAAATAGAAACGCATGAGGGCAATTGCCGATATGAAGATAAACGGATTCAAAACGAAAGTCGTAAGCGTTCCCAGGGAGCGAGGGCCGCTGGGTGAAGGCGTCGACTCGCTGGCCTCCAACTTCATAACGCTGCGGTTGACCACGGACGAGGGTGTCGAGGGCATAGGGTACGGCGGATTCGTCAGCAGCCTCATGGTCAAGGCGTTGAAGTCAGCCATGGACGCCCTGGCGGAGCAGACCATAGGCGAAGACCCCATGAACAACGAGGCGATTAGCGCCAGGCTCTTCGCGCTGGGAGGTTCGGGCGCGCCTGCGGGACTGGTGACGCGGTCGATATCGGCCATCGACGTCGCCGTCTGGGACATCAAAGGCAAGGCCCTCGGCCAGCCGGTCTACAAGCTGCTGGGAGGCCACAGGGACCGCGTGAACACCTACTACAGCGGCAAGCTGTGGCGTCCGTATAGCCTGGACGAGCTCAGAGAGGCCGGCATCGAGCTGGTGGAGCAGGGCTTCAAGTCGATGAAGTTCCGCATGGGGGCCGAGGACACGGCCGCCAAGGAGCTGGCCCGCGCTCAAGTGCTGCGCGAGGCCGTCGGCCCGGATGTCGACTTGATGGTCGATATCAACCAGGGCTGGGACGTCAATACCTCTATAACAATCGGCAGGGAGCTCGCCAACTTTGACATTTACTGGCTGGAGGACCCGGTCCACCACCAGGACTACCAGGGACTGGCGCGAATCGCGGACGCCCTGGACACGCCCATCGCCGCCGGCGAATACCACTACGGCATCGCGCCCTTCCGGCATATGCTGGAGCACAGGTCGATCGACATCGTCATGGTGGACCTGCTGCGCGCCGGTGGCATCACGGGCTGGATGAAGGTGGCGCATATGGCCGAGGCGTACAACATGCCCGTCGTCAGCCACCTGGCGCCCGAGTTTCTGGTGCACGCCATCGCCGCCATCCCCAACGGCCTCACGGTGGAGCTCATGCCCTGGGCCTATCCGATGTTCGAGGAGCCGCCCAGGGTGGAGGACGGTATGATGGTCCTGCCGGACAAGCCCGGCTTCGGAATCGAGTTCGACGAGGCCGCCCTGGACAGGATGGCGGTCGAATAGTCAGTGTAATACCCCCATCCTAACCTTCCCCCGTTCACGGGGGAAGGGAAACTTCAATTAAGAAGGAGGCTAGGATGGCGATCCGTTGCCGCAAAGAGCAGCCGTTGGGCTCCCAGGGCAGGGAATTTCTTCACTTCAAGCACAACATGCAATCAGCATATGTATCCCTTCCCCCGTTCACGGGGGAAGGCTAGGATGGGGGTGCGCTTCCTCAGCAAGCTGTCGATGGATTCCCTTATTGCGGCTTTCGCAAC
>JADFQF010000336.1 GCA_022561955.1 Chloroflexota bacterium
CGGGCCATAGTGCCTCCTTACAGATCCCGGTGCTGCACGTCGTCGCGACGAAATTTACGGCACCAGTATACATTTGCGAGGCGGCCCTGTCATAACGTCGGGTTCTCATTCATAGCGCACGGATGGGTCGATGCGTGTCGTCTCCCTTGCCATAACCGCAATCTTGGGGTACATTAGGCCTTACAAGAGCCCGTAATGGCCGCTATCAATATATGAAAGGAGGCTTCAATGAACCTCTGTACGTGTACCCAGGCTGAGTCCGACGGGAGTCCTGCAGCATCCCCGCGAACTCAGCCAGAACGAAATGGACTCGTGCCGATCGATGAGAATCCCATGATCGGCGAAACGCCTCAGGTCTCGCTTCAATCGTGGCTCACGCCAAATCCTCATTTCTACGTCCGCAACCACTTCTCGACGCCCGCCGATATACCAAGCTCCTGGAACCTCGTCATAGATGGTCATGTCGACCGTGCCATTGGTCTCTCCCTGGAAGACTTCCGTTGCCTTCCCAAGCAGACGCTTCCCATAACGATGGAATGCGCCGGCAACAACCGGAGCGACCTTCAGCCAAAGGTGCCCGGTAATCCATTTCAGAGCGGCGCGGTCAGCACCGCGATCTGGGGTGGAGTGCCTTTGAGCTGTGTACTGGAGAGGGCGGGCATCAAGGAAGGCGCCGCGGAGGTGCTGTTCGAGGGGCTGGATTCAGGTGAACCCGAACCCGGCCACCAGGAGATGACCTACCTGAGAAGCCTTCCGATGGATGTGGCGACTCATCCTCAGACCCTTCTCGCCATGGAAATGAACGGCGAAACTCTTTCCGTGGAGCATGGCTATCCGGTGCGCCTCATAGTGCCCGGCTGGTATGGGATGGCGTCGGTGAAGTGGCTCAGGCGCATATGCGTGCTCGAGGAGTCCTACAGCGGCTTCTTTCAGACCGACCGTTACATCATCGAAAACGAAGATGGCACCGTAGACCCCGTTGCGCAAATAAAAATAAAATCGCTCATCAACTGGCCGAACCAGGGGGAATCGCTGGAATCGGCCTCATACAATGTGACCGGCCTCGCGTGGTCCGGATTCGCTCACATCGCCGGTGTAGAGGTCAGCGACGACGGAGGCGAAACGTGGGGCGATGCCGAGCTGGTGGGCCCGCGCCACCGCTATGCCTGGCAGCAGTGGAACTTCAGCTGGACGCCCTCGGCGAAGGGGCACAATACGCTCGTATGCCGCGCCGTGGATGAAGATGGGAACGCTCAGCCCATGGAGACCGCCTGGAACCGGCTGGGCTACATAATCAACGGCGTAAAGCCCGTATGCGTGAACGTAACCTGAAGCGCTTTCTGTGGCCTCCGTCGGACGAATACTGTGTAACTATCTCAAACGATAGTCCATTGGGGAAGGATATTTTGAGATAGCTACAATTAAAGGTTCGATTTGAATAAAGGGCCTCAAACCGAAACGGGGGGCGGCAGCGGATTCTTGGCCTCCCTGGCCTTCAGAGATTATCGCACCCTCTGGACCGCAAACCTGTCCGCGGGAGCCGCCGCGTGGGCCCTGATCGTCGCACGCGGGCTGCTCGTTTACCAACTCGCCGATACGAACCAGTCTCTCTGGGTCGGCGTAGTCACCTTCGGCGCCATGATACCCAGAGTGGTGGTATCGCCTTTTACGGGCTACCTCTCGGACCGATTCGACCGGAGGGCCGTGCTGGCGTCGATGTTCGCCCTGAACCTCGGCCACACACTCTTCCTCGGAGTCCTTGTTCTGACGGGCAACGCGGAGATATGGCACGTCGTCGTCCTCGCAGTCGTTAACGGTTCCTTCCGTGCGGCACAGATGCCGGCAGGTCAGGCGCTGCTTCCCAACCTGATCCCACGCAGGCTTCTTCTGAACGGTATAGCCTTGAGCCAGGCCACGATGCAGGGCTCTCGCCTTCTCGGCCCGGCGGCCATAGCGCCCCTCCTCGTGTTGGTTGGCCCCTCGGGCGCCTTCTTCCTCTGCGCGGGCTTCTACGCGATCAGCCTGATACAGACCTTGCGAATACGGACTGCCTCAACGGGAAACATCGACAAGAATCAGAGCTTTCTCGAAAATCTGGCAGCGGGCGCCGTCTACGTCTACAGGACTCCGAACCTCCGCGCTATCGTTTTCCTCGCGCTGTTCCACTGTGGGCTGACTATGTCCTTCGAGTCTCTACTGCCCGTGCTTTCCAGCGAGAAGCTCAACATGGGAAATGCGGGCTTTGCCTATTTCATGATGGCCGTAGGCGCCGGGGCGCTGGTCTCCTCGCTGACATTGGCCGGCATCCAGAGCGAGGTCACCAGGGGTAGGCTGTTCCTCTATCTGGGGCTGTTTAGCGGAGCTACGCCCATCGTCCTCGGCATGTCCTCCTCCATCCCGATGGCTCTCGTCGGCGCCGTGCTGATGGGCGTGAGCCAGGCGGCCTTCATGACCCTAACCCACACCATGATCCAATCCATCGTGTCCGACAGCGTTCGCGGCAGGGTAGGCGGCATATACTCGGTCCATATCGGTGGGATGATGGCGACCGCGAACCTCTTCAACGCAGCCCTCGCAGACCGCTTGAACGCACCGGTCTTGCTGATCGGCGGCGGGCTGACCTTCATCGCGGTCATGCTCATTAGCTGGCAGTACCGGTCGCTTCGGAACATCTACAGACGTGGGCTCCCACAAGAAGCTCCTGCAGCCGCCGACTAACCGGTGGGCACGCATCAGCGCCGCAGATGGACATTGCCGTAGTCCGTCCGCTACACTTCCCACAATACTTCGAGGGGTTGGACCACCACGCCGTTGCTAGGCCGCACTTTTATACACCTGCCCGGAGTCGGGAGCGTTACCGAGCGGGAGATATGGAAATCTGGAATCTCCAACTGGAGCGAATTCTTAGATTCGGAGTTCCTACCCAGCCGCATAGAACGG
>JADFQF010000337.1 GCA_022561955.1 Chloroflexota bacterium
GTCTTCGGTCTCCTTATTAGAAGAGGATGGCATGTATGAAAAGGCCTTACGTAAGAGATCATAAATCCCAATTGATCTGTCCCGGCGACCCTTCGACAGGCTCCCCGAAGAATCGGTCCGATGAATCGGACTCCGAAGATATTCCTCATAGGAGTCGGAGGGTCCGAAGATATACGCCCCAAGGAGTCGGACAGGGCGAACGGGTTGTTTTCGGAACTATGGGTCGATTATTCACTCGTGGCGAGTGCACTCGATTTTATACTTCACTCATCATTGGAGATGAGGCAATGTCTCCCCCTTGGGAAGGGGGAGATTAAGAGGGGGTCCGCGCTGCCCTAATCGCCGGCGCTCGCCGCCTTGGTTGACTCGGCGTGCTTAGCCAGAAAGCTCTGCACCGACGCACGGGCCCGCGTGTAGTCGTAGCTCGCGAATCGCCGCTGGCGGAGCTGCACGACGTCGCCGTTGAAATATCGCTCGTACAGGGTCTGTCGCGAGCCGAACTGAGTTCCTATCATGTCCCAGGCCAGTCTGAAAAGCTGGATTCTGTCCCGGGCCTTCAGGTCCGCTCCCTGATAGAACTTGCCTATCTGCTCGGCCAGCGGTCCCGATACGTCGTCCTCGGTCGGGGTGAGCATGAGCCCTCCCGCGGCAAGCTGCTGGATGATCTGCGTTACCCGCTGGTATGCGTCGGGCCACCAGTGCCTCATGACGGTCAGGGGCTCCGGCGCCAGCCAAAGCCCGATGCCTCCTTCGATCGGAGCGGCGTCGGCCTCGGCGGCCCGGAGGAACGACCGCACCATCTCCAGCGTGTCGATTACCTCCGATATCTTTTCCCGGATATGGTCGAATCTCGTTATGCCGATGCCCTCGGCTATCATGTGCACGAGGCCAAGTATGAACTCCAGCTTGGCGATGTTCTTCACCGCCACCTGCTGCATGTAATGCCGCCACAAAGGGGCCCGCTGCAGGGCAAGATTGGCAAGCTCGATGTCCTGGAAAGCGAACACACGCTCCCAGGGAATCAGAACGTCGTCGAAGATGGCCAGGGCGTCCATCTCGTCGAACTGGCCCGACAGCGGATAATCGTACAGGGAGCCGCCGTTGTCGTAAGACTCGCGGCAGATAAACTTCAGCCCCGGCGTGTTCACCGGAATTGAGAACCCGATGCAGTACATCTTGTCCTCCTCGGCGTCGGGGCGCAGAGGCCTGTACACGGGGGAGAATATCTCGTCGCTGAAGGGCGCCAGCGTCGCCAACAGCTTGGCGCCTCGCACGACGACCCCCTCGCTCGAATGGCTCACGATGCCCACGGCGATGTAGGGGTCCGGGAGCTCCGCAACGGCCAGGGAGCGATTGACCTGGGGATGGCCGAAGGTGTGCGTCAGGCAGAGGTCGTTCTCGCGTATGTACTCGTAGTAGTTGATGATGTTTGTTGCGAACCGGGGGTCATTGCGGCCATACAGCTCCGCCATCTGCCTCATGGCGGTCACGGCGACGTTTACGTAGTCCGGCGTGCGGCCGAGTATGCCGTGGGCCGCGTTGGCGGTGACCTCGAAGGCCTGCTTCCGACGCATCAGGTCGTCCTGGGATTCCGGCATGAGGTAGGAGAGCGAGACGGGCTCGCCGGAGGAGGGCGACGTGAAGCTCATCTTTTCTTTCAGGCCCGGCTCGTGCTGCAAATCGTACAGCGCCGCCTGGGTCTGGGCCATTCGCCTGAGCTTGGGATGCGTCGTTACGTCCTCGACCCTCTTACCGTCCAGCCATATCTCTCGGCCGTCGCGAAGACCTTCCAGATACTGTTTGCCGTTTCTCAATGCCATTCGTCCGACTCCCCGGTTGACTGCGCCCTTTCGCCGCTACCACGGCATCGTAGCACAACTGTATTCGCGTTTTTGCCGCTGTCTATCCGGCGACGGCGTCGAAGGCGAACGCGGCCAGCAGGCGGACGTCCTCGGGAGGAGCTTCCGGCTCGGAACGGCCGTCGTCCAGGGCCAGGCCGTCGGCGAGATGCTCTCTGCCGACCCAGCGCCAGCCGTCGTTGAGCGGCTCGGCAGCGCCCTTTAGCCTGCAGAAGTAGATCATGTCGATGTGCTGATGAAATCCGTCAACGGGGTCGTGGATGTCTTCCACCATTATGGTGAAGGGCGCCGTCACCTGGGTCGGATATTCCAGCTCTATTCCAGGGGCCGTGGATACGACCTCCGCTCGAAGCCCCGTCTCCTCCTCTATCTCACGTAGGACGGCCTGTACGGGGTCCTCGTTTGGCTCGATATGCCCGCCCGGCGGGAGCCACGCCTTTACTTTTGGGTGCCGGTGCAGAGCGATGCAGTCGTCGTGGACGACGAATCCGGTAGCGGTGAAATGCCTTGTCGTAGCCAACTTTCAGTCCTGCCTGGAAAGTGATAAGGGGCATGCAAAATGCATGCCCCTTATATTAGCCGCCCTTTGTCATCTGTGCACGCCGTGACGAGCTAGGTCGGCCGCGTGCCCTCTTCGGCGTTCTCAGACTCAGCAGCGTCGGCCGCTCCGCTTTCTTGCGCTTGCTCAGCGTCCTCTTCGACATAGTTTCCACTTCTCGACCCGGCTCGCCTGGCGCTGCGGGATTGGCGTGGGGGCCTGGGATTCAGCGCCCTGTTTCGCTTGACCCGCCGCACGATAAAGTAGGCCACCGCGCCGACAGGAATCCAGGCTGGGCTGAAGACACCCAACAGGATAAGCAACGAACCTACAACCTGGCCCACTCCGGACAGGGCTCGCACAGCCGTCTTGTAGTTGTCGCCAGCGCTCCAACCGGCGATGATGTAGCCTCTGGCTTCCTGGACGAACACAGCTATTTCACTTATGGACACCACCTCGCCCGCCTCGCTCTGTCCCTTGACTTCCAGCGTCACCCGATATGGCTGGGGCCGGTGATCGGCGTAAA
>JADFQF010000338.1 GCA_022561955.1 Chloroflexota bacterium
TCCGCGATATGGTCGCGCCCGTGAGTCGTGGCCGTATACGCCTCTGTGCGCTGCTCGATCCATTTCACCGGCCTGCTCAGCTGCTTTGCGATCATCGCGGTGATGATCTCCTCGGCGTAGAGGTACAGCTTGGCTCCGAAGGCTCCTCCCACGTCGGGGGCAATGACCCGTAGCTGGTGCTCCGGATGGCCCGTAACCAGCGACATCAGCAGCCTGACGAGATGCGGTATCTGCGAGGAGGTCCAGACGGTTAGCTGGTTGGTGCCCTTATTGTAGTCCGCTACTACGCCTCGGGCCTCCATCGAGTTGGGTATCAGCCTCTGATTGTGCAGGCGCTGGGTGATTACCACCTCGGAGTCGCTGCGGGCCTTGTCTATGTCGCCGCCGCTTATCTCCCATTCGAAGGCGATATTGTTTGGGGCGTCCTCATGGAGCTGAGGCGCTCCATCCTTCATGGCATCTTCCGAGTTGACCACTGCCGGAAGAACGTCGTATTCAACGTCGATCAAGGCGGCCGCGTCTACGGCTATGGCGGGGTCTGTCGCCACCACGGCCACGACGGCGTCGCCGACGTACCTGACGCTGCCGAACGCCAGCGGGGGGTGAGGCACCTCCTTCGTGTCGGGAACGACCCAGCCACAGGGCAGGGAGCCCAGCTGCTCCTTGAGGTCCTCTCCGGTATATACGGCTATGACGCCGTCCATTGACTTTGCCTGGGATACGTCGATGGACGTTATTTTTGCATGCGCATGGGGGCTGCGGACCAGTGTCATGTGAAGCATGCCGACGATCTTGACGTCGTCAACATAGTTGCCCTGACCCGTAATGAATCTCGGGTCCTCTTTCCGTTTTACGCTTGAACCGAAAATAGAGGTGGTCATTGTTTCCTCCTGAATTTGGCCCGTCGGACAGGGCTTTCGGATTACCGCTCTGATGGGTCGTGGTGGGGCCAAAGCCCCCTGTGGATTCGTTGAGGAAACTCTACCGTAATCGTACCCTTAAGGCAACGATTCGATCGTTGAACATCCCTCACAATGCCTTGTTTCAACCTCGGATTTCGGCATGGCCGTCAGAGGCAGTTATTTAGATTGGCGGGCGCTTGTCTATGAGCCGGGCGTGCTGCTGGTAGTGGTAGGATGTCTGGAATACGGTAGGCTCGTCGAAGGGCCTGCCGGCAATCTGCAGACCAACAGGCAGCCCCTGGGGTGTGAAGCCGCAAGGGACCGATATGGCCGGCATGCCCGTGAGATTATACGGGCCGGTGAAGCTCGGCATCCGTGAAGTCGTCATGCCGTCCGCTTCCGCGAAGGTGGGAGGAGGATTGGACGACGTCGGCGATACGATCACGTCGACGCTCCGCATGACCTCGGCGAACTCGCGCTTTAGCACGTTGCGGACGCGCTGGGCCTGGACGTAGTCCGACGAGGTGAAGAGCCCGCCTACCCTGAATCGCGCCCTGACCATGTCTCCAAACAGCTCGGGCGTCTTCAACAGCTTGGGCTCGTGGTAGGCGAAGGCCTCGCTGAGCATGATGACGGGCTGCGCGGCGCCGGCGTATTCCAGCATCGGCACGTTGATCTCTTCGATGTGAGCGCCCAGGGTCTCGAGGTCCTTGATTGCGGCGTCCACGGTGGACAGTATGTCCTTGTTGATCGAGGGCGAGTCGGCAAAGAAGAAGTGCCTCGGCACGCCTATGCGAAGGCCCCTAATGTCGTCCACCATCGAGTCCAGGTAGTTGGGCACGGGCTGCTTGCTGGAGGTGGGGTCCTTGGGGTCGGCGCCCGCGATGGCCTGGAGCATGATCGCCGAGTCCTCGACGGTCCACGTCAGGGGGCCGCAGTGGTCCAGAGTCCAGCTCAGCGGGACGACGCCGTAGCGGCTCACCCGGCCGTAGGTCGCCTTCATGCCCACGATGCCGCAGTACGACGCCGGGCCGCGAATGGAGCCGCCGGTGCAGGAGCCCAGAGTTCCCATGCACAGTCCAGCCGCAGTTGCCGCGCCCGAACCGCTGCTGGAGCCGCCAGGAATGTGGTCGAGGTTCCAGGGATTTCGGGCCAGCGGATGGCCGCACGTCGGGTCGGGCCCTCCCAGCGCGAACTCGTGCATGGACAGCTTTCCCAGCAGTATGGCGCCGGCCTCACGAAGGCGCGCAGTCGTCGTCGCGTCCTCGTCCGGAACGCGGTCCGCCATGACTCTGGAGCTCGCCGTAGTCAGGACGCCCTTGGTGTCGTACAGGTCCTTGAGCGCGATGGGAATTCCGTGAAGGGGGCCTCTATACCCGCCTCGCTGTATCTCCGCCTCGGCATCTCGGGCCTCAGCCAGGGCCGAATCCGAGAGCACCGTGATGTAGGCCTGCAGCGATTCGTCGAGGGTGGCTATTCGGTCGAGGAAGGCCTGGGTCAGCTCGACGGGAGACAGCTCGCCGTCCTTGATGAGCGCGGACGCCTCGTTGATGGTGAGAAAATGCAGATCGGTCATGGGTCTTCCTCGGCTTCTCGGCTACTGCTCGGGCTGGAACACTACGGCGAGGTCCTCGGCGTCGAGCTCCAGGTCGTGTATCGGCGCGATCTGCCGCGCGAAGTGCTCGTACATGGGCTTCAGCGCCTCGAGCTCGTCGGCGCTGAGCTTCATGCCCGACCTCTCCGTCAGTATGCGGAAGGCTTCGTTGGATATTTCCGTGTGTTCAGCCATTATTTTTAGCTACTCCTTCAAGCAGGTATTTCAGCCAGCCCCACTGCTCATTCTCTATCGTCGACTATCATAAGCTGGACCTTGCCCTGTGGATTCCGGCCTTCGCCGGAATGACGGGGCTTAGGAGCACGCTCGTCGAATGGGTGTCTTCACGATCTCACTGGATTCTTGGTTTCGCCGGAACGACGGGGGTTTGGGAGCGCATTCGAACGCGTTTAATATGGTGCCT
>JADFQF010000339.1 GCA_022561955.1 Chloroflexota bacterium
AGAGCGCCACAGGCCACTATCGACACCAGTCCCCCGATTATAAATTTCTTGTCCAACCATCTACGCCACATGCGTTCATCCTCCTTCTTGACTTGGGAGATAACCAAATACCCGGCTTGCGAGAAGTCTTACAGGTTTTACCACACACGGCTCCGCGAAGTCAAGCCCTTGCCTCCCTATGCAGCCCATTATGGAGCCCATGAAGTGCTTTTCCCTGTCTTCATCCGTTGCGAAGAAACCTGGCGTCTTTTGATACCTGCCGTGGAGGCTCAAGGTCACAGACTTGTGTTTCCTGAATTATGGTGCTTATTTGGAGAATATGCGCCCCGAGCGCCACTCAAAACCAAGATATGCAGGGACCGGGTGCCTCGAAAACAAGCTGGATTTCTTTGCTGGACTCATACGATATGAGGGGGCGTTAGTGATGGGTCTAGGACCTTCATGCGAAATCTCGTTATTTGCCCACACAGAGGGGCTTACCACGAGACCGACCATTAGGACTCACTTATAGGAGTCCGAAGCTACATATGAAATCCGTTCTCTTCATAGTTGTTCGTCGCGCCAAGCGCCCGTATGGAGCCCCTCATATTAGGATGAATGGAACAGAAGTAGTCGAACTGTCCCTGGAACAGGAATTCCACCTTATATGAGTCGCCATTTTTCAGGTCGCCGCTGTCCCATAATTCAGTGGGGGCATCGGGAGTGCCCGACACGATGCGGTGGGTAACATCGTCTAGATTCGTCCAATAGAACAAGGTGCCGAACGAGATGGTGGTGCTGTCCAGCGTGAAGTCCCTTATCACCGAGTCTATCTGAGAGGGCCGCCGCCTGTGCAGATTCGAGCTCTGCTCGACGGCAACATCGAGCCGCGACGATTGCTTTTGCGTCGCTTCACTATTGCCGACGGTGCTGCCGGAATCGGAGGCGCACGCCGCCGCTGCAATGATCAATGGGACCGATACTAATAGTAGCAGCCTGTTCAAACGCTCGGTCTCTCCTCGCCTGAGAATGCCGCGTAGTTTAGCATAGCCCTCCCCACATGAATACGGCGGGCGCTGTTGGCGGGATGCCCAACGCGCGGTGTGGTAAGATGCAGCTTACTAGACATATCGGTACAGCGAATGCACCTGTTTAGGGAGGACGACGATGGCCGAATTTATTGGAATTTTACCCGCGCATATAACTCCGATGACGAAGGACGGAGACCTGAACGAGGCAGCCTTTCGTGAGGTAATGGAGTTCAATATCCAGGCGGGTGTGCACGGCTTCTGGATCGCCGGCGGCACGGGCGAGAGCGTGCTTCTCGATGACGAAGAGAACATGCGAATTGCCGAGATTTCCGCGGACCAGAACCGGGGACGCGTGAATAACATCATGCACGTCGGAGCGTCGACTACCAAAAGGGCGGCGCGAATGGCTGAAAATGCGGCCAGGGTCGGAGTCGAGGCCATCTGCTGCGTGCCACCGTTTTTCTATCGCCAGAGCGACGAAAACATCGTCGAGCACTACAGGATCGTGGGCGCGGCGGCGGACCTGCCCCTGTTCATCTACAATTTGCCGCAGTCCACGGGCGTCGAGATCACGCCCGAGCTAATGCAGAAGATACAGGACAAGGTCCCGCAGCTGAAGGGACTGAAGCATTCCGCGTTGTCCTTCGCAAACGTGCGGGCCTTCGCCCATATGGGCCTCGACTGTCTTATCGGCAGCAGCATGCTCATGCTTCCGGCGTTGACCATCGGCGCGACGGGCTGTGTCGATGGCCCGCCCAACTTCGCTCCCGAGCTGTGGGTGGACATCTGGAACGCCTACAACGCAGGGGACATCGAGCGCGCCAAGGCCGCCCAGGACAAGGCCAGCGAGGCCACCATGATAGTCCGGACCGTCGGGCTTCACGCCGCGGCCAAGTTCATCCTCAGCGAGCGCCTGGGCATCGATTGCGGAGACCCGCGGCCGCCGGGGCAGCCTCTGACGTCCGAGCAGAAGGACTTCGTTCTTGGCAAGATGGAAGAGCTGGGGCTAACCAGGGTACCCGTGGCCCAGGGCGACGATTAGGCGACTCCCGACGTGAGGCGGCGCAACCTCACACGCAAACGTGGTTGAGTTGAGAATGGAGCGGCTTCAATAGTCGCTCCATTCTTTTTTGGGACTTCAATCAACGTTGGAATCCTCTCCCATTTCGAGTCGGACCCTTTGCGCCATATGAGTCCTGATTCTCGAATTACACATATCGCCGATTCCGGCCACGGGGCCGTAACCGGCCTTTCGCACATGGCCCTATTCCGCTACCATTATCGTCGGCATCCTTCCTGATGTCGCGAGGGCAGGCTGCCAGGATTTTAGGGGTTCATCCCAACGTTTGCCAGGCGGTACGAGGTATACGGTGCAACCCAGGACGGCTGAAAATCCTCTGGACAAGATAACCACGCTTACCTTCGACCTCTTTGGAACGGTACTGGACCTCACGGGCAGCCTCGTTCCGCCGATATCCAGGTTTCTCGCCGACAAAGGGTCGGCCGTGGACGGCGGAGAGTTCTGGGGCCAGTGGCGGGCCCGGCAAAGGCTCGAGCAGCACCAGGACACGATCATGATGTTGGGACACAGCGGCTACCTGGAGGTGGCTAAGCGTGCCTTCCTGTTTACCTTACGTAGTAACGACGTTGATTTTACCTACGATGAGGTCGACGATTTCATGATGGTATGGCAGGAGCTCGTTCCCTTCGCGGACGCCGTCCAGGGCCTCAACGAGCTCAAGGGGCACTACAGGCTTGTCGGCCTTTCCAACGGCGAGCCGTGGTTGTTGAAGCATCTCGCTGAAAACCAGATAAAGTTTGAATTCGATGACATCATATCGGTGGAAGAAGCGGGCTTCTTCAAACCACATCCCTCCGTGTACAGGACGGCTACGAG
>JADFQF010000340.1 GCA_022561955.1 Chloroflexota bacterium
ATGGCCACGACGCTGCAGGACGCCTCGCACAAGGCAGAAGAAGGAGCTGACAACGGCGTCAAGCTGGGCGTCGGATTCCAACTCCGCTTCCATCCCGGCCACATCAAGGCGAGGGAGGTGATAGAAAGCGGCTCGTTGGGAGTCATCTCGATGATTCAGGGCCAGTGGTGTCTCGGCCGCCGGGGCGTCGTGGACCCGCCGGTACGCACGGGACGGAGCGCATGGTGGGGCGACCCGACGATGATGGGCGGGGCGTCCACGTTGATGGGCACGGGCGTTCACGTGATGGACTTCCTCCAGTTTCTCATGGGCGAGCCCATCGTCGAGGTGGCCGCCATCACGGACGGCCAGACTGAGGAGAGGCCCCTGGAGCAGGCCGCGGCCGTCGCCCTTCGATTCAAAAACGGGACGATCGGCACAATCGTCGCCGGAAGAAGGATGCCCGATACCGAAAACGACGCCATGGTATACGGCAGCAACGGCAAGATCGCACTGCGAGGCACCCTATGGGAGGCGCAGACGGGTAGGCTGGAGGTCGCGACGGAGTCTCAGGAGCTCTCGGAGTCTTACGAGGAGGACCTGCTTACCCTTTACAGGTTGCAGACGGAGTCCTTCAATCGGGCCATCGAGAACGACGAGGTCTTCCATGCGTCCGGCGAGGACGGCCTCAGCACGGTACAGGTGACCCTGGCCATCATCGAGTCGGCGGCAACGGGCCGGGCGGTAAGAATCGACCCAATCACCGACTAGCGCGCGGGTTGAGGGTGTGGGGGCCAACTACGCGTCATACGCCAGATTAGGCCGGAGCCAGCGCTCGACTTCGGCCACATCCATGCCCTTTCGCCGGGCATAGTCCTCCACCTGATCGCGGCCGATCTTGCCCACGCCGAAGTAGTGAGAGGCCGGATGTGAGAAATAGAAGCCGCTGACGGAAGCGGCCGGCCACATGGCGAAGTTTTCGGTGAGCTTAACGCCCGTGTTGCGCTCGGCGTCCAGCAGGTCGAACAGCGCTCGCTTCTCGGTGTGGTCGGGGCAGGCCGGATAGCCGGGAGCGGGCCGAATGCCCTGGTAGCCCTCTTTTATCATGTCCTCGTTGGACAGCGCCTCGTCTTTCGCGTAGCCCCACAGCTCTTTGCGCACGTGCTCGTGCATACGCTCCGCCAGCGCCTCTGCCAGCCTGTCGGCCAGGGCCTTGGCCATGATGGCGCTGTAATCGTCGTTGTCGGCCTCGAACTCCCTGACCAGGTCGTCGAGCCCTATGCCCGCCGTCACGACGAAGGCGCCAAGATAGTCTTGCACCGAAGACTCTTTAGGGGCGACGAAATCGGCGAGGCAGAAGTTGCCCTGCCGGAACCGCTCTCGAAGGCGCGACTTGTCCGTCTGCTGCCTGAGGAAGTGGAACCTCGTCAACACGTCGCGGCGCTGCTCGTCGACGTACAGGTCTACGTCGTCTCCGACACTGGCCGCAGGGTAGAAGCCCACGACGGCCTTCGCGGTCAACAGGCGCTCGTCGACGATACGCTTGAGCAGGGCCTGCGCCTCGTTGTAGAGCTCCGTGGCCTCGGCGCCATAAGTTGGGTTGTTCAATACGTCGGGGAACCGGCCCCTGAGCTCCCAGACCTGGAAGAAGGGAGACCAGTCGATACGGTCCACGAGCTCGCTCAGCGGGTAGTCGTCGAAGACCTTCACCCCAGGATTATCTGGTTGCGGAGCGACGGTCTGAGACCAGTCGAAGCTCTCTCTACGCGCCCGTGCCTCTTCGATCTTAAGCAGCGCCTTTGAGCTGTCGCGGCTGGCCCTGGACTCGCGGACCTGCTCATATTCGGACTTGACCCTGGCGGCGAACTCGTCGCGGGTGTCTTCCTTCAGCAGCTCGCTCATGACCCCGACGGACCTCGAAGCGTCCTTTACGTGAATGACCGGGTTCGAGTACCGGGGATCGATTCGCACCGCCGTATGGGCGACCGAGGTCGTGGCCCCGCCTATGAGCAGAGGAATGCTGAACTCCTGCTTCTGCATCTCCTGGGCCACCGTGACCATCTCGTCCAGCGAGGGCGTGATGAGGCCGCTCAGGCCGATAACGTCGGCCTTCACCTCCGCGGCGGTGTCCAGGATTTTCTGGAAGGGCACCATGACGCCCAGGTCGATTACCTCGTAGTTGTTGCAGGCGAGCACGACGCCGACTATGTTTTTGCCTATGTCGTGGACGTCGCCCTTGACGGTCGCCATGACGATCTTGGTCTTGGCCTTCTCCTCGGACTCGGGGGTCTCCTCCTGAATGAACGGCACGAGGTACGCGACCGCCTGCTTCATCACACGGGCGCTCTTTACGACCTGCGGCAAGAACATCTTGCCCGAGCCGAAGAGGTCGCCGACGTGGTTCATGCCGTCCATGAGCGGCCCTTCTATGACTTCAATCGAACGCCGCGCTCCCTGCCTGGCCTCTTCCGCGTCCTGCACGATGAATTCGTTGATTCCCTTCACCAGGGCGTGGGTAATCCGCTCACCCACGGGGGCGTCGCGCCAGGCGTCGTCCCTGACCCTCTCCCTCGTCTTATCTTCGACGGACTCGGCCAGGGCTAGCAGGCGCTCAGTGGCGTCCGGGCGACGGTTTAGGACCAGGTCCTCCACGGCCTCCTTGAGGTCGTTGGGTATGTCGTCGTGCACCGTGAGCTGCCCCGCGTTGACGATGCCCATGTCCATGCCCGCCTGTGTGGCGTGGTAGAGGAACACGGAGTGTATCGCCTCACGGACCGTATTGTTGCCGCGAAAGGAGAAGGATACGTTGCTCACGCCGCCGCTTACATGGGCGTAGGGAAACATCTCCTTCAGGCGTCTTCACGCCTCGATATAGTCCACGGCGTAGTTGTCGTGCTTCTCGATGCCGGTCCCAATGGCACAAATGT
>JADFQF010000341.1 GCA_022561955.1 Chloroflexota bacterium
TGGACAAGGATCGTCCCGCCGGATGTGGTTCCTTGCGGGTAGAAGATAACGGTGAATGTTCCTTCGCGGTGCTGGTCCCGATTTTTACGAAAAGCGCTGAACCGCAGTTCTCTAGCCAGTTGAAAAATTTTGGAGTCTTCTTCGGTCACCACATTGGTCAACCAGTACTGGCCAGTCGCCATATCCCCTTTGAACGTGAAGGGAACTTTAAAAGCTATCGCCTGGCCTCTTGCGGTGCGCAGGGTGGCGGCGACTTTGCGACTCGAAGTGTTTTGCTTGGTTCGCTCGAGGACGTCCATGGCAATGGGGAGAGACAATGCCGCGATGAGTCCTATGAAGGTCACCACCATAATCACTTCCAGCAGAGTGAAGCCGCGCGTTTTATGAGATGCGCTCCTGCGGTTACTTGAAATTTTTCCAGCTGACGATGTCCAGATCATTGTCTTCCCCGCCTTCTGCATTGTCCGCGCAATAGGAAATCAGATCGTAGTCACCATGCGCGCCCGGATACTGGTAATGCCCAACCTTCGGGTAGCCCAGCGTCACGGTCACGTCGGCCCTGGGGCACGCCGGGTCCACTTCGCCGGTGTCGGCGTTCAGGCCCGTGGGCAGGTCCACCGCGATCAGCTTCTGCCCGCGATCGCCGGCCAGTGATGAGTTTAAGGCCAGAAAAATCTCTCTCAGAGCCCCCTCGATAGGCCGCGCCGCGCCCGTTCCGAGCACCGAGTCCACGACGGCGTCGGCCTTTGCCAGAAGCCCCTTCAGCTCGACCAGACCCCTGTCTTGAGAAGCGCTTACGACGTTAAGTCCGAGCCTCTTGACCAGGTCCAGCTTGGGGTCCGGCGAGGGCCTGTCGCGGCAGAGGTATACCGTGACCCGGGCGCCCCAGGCATGCAGGTGCCGCGCGACGACCAGGCCGTCCCCACCGTTGTTGCCCGGCCCGACGAGAATGAGGACCGGCGTGCCCACGAGGTATCCGACGTGCCGTCGGACACGCCTGGCTATGGCGAGGCCTGCGTTCTCCATGAGCGTGTCCTTGGAGACGCCCGCCTCTTCGGAGCGGTCTTCGATTCGACGCATCTGTTCTGAGGTTACGATTTTCATGAGACTAAATCTTGCCGACCAGGGCCTTTAATAGCGCCCGCGTACGCTCCACGGACGCCTGTTCGTTCGGGCCTACGGGGAACACCGAGGCCAGGAAATCGGTCGCGCCCAGGTCCGCGAAGGCGCGTATCCGGCCCTCGACCTCGGCCTCGCTTCCCACGATTGCCATCTGCGCGGGGCCATCGACGCCCTCGATGTCCATCATGCTCCGGTAGCTGGCAATCTGGCCGTAGCGTCCAAACTCGGCTGCGGCCGTCTCCCTCGCACTCGCCACGTCGTCGGTCACGGCGACCGGCGCGGCCACGCAGATTCTGGGACTCGGGCGGCCGGCGTTCTGGGCTGCGGAGCGTATTCGGGGAAGTATGTGCGACTCCAGCGTCTTTGGGCCGACCATCCACGTGATTGTCCCGTCCGCCAGCTCCCCGGCGATACGCAGCATTCGAGGACCGAAGGCGGCTATCAGCGTGGGGAAGGGCGTCGCGTCCGGCACTCTATGGGTCAGGCTCACGCTGTAGAATTCGCCCTTGTAATCAGCTTTGCCAGTCGTAACAAGTGCGCTCAGGACCGTGAGGTACTCCTGCATCCTGAGGGCAGGCCGCCGGAAGGACAGGCCCATGCCGGTCTCGACGGCGACTTTATGGGAAACGCCGAGTCCCAGAGCCAGCCTGCCGTTCGTCGTGGCCTGGACCGTCAGCGCCTGCAGGGCCATGGTGTGCGGGTGCCTGGAGAATATCGGCAAGACCGCCGGTCCCATCTCGATGCGTTCCGTCCGTTGTCCGGCCAACGCGATCATCGTCAGGACGTCCATGAGGCCCGGCGCCTGGGCAAACCAGAAGCTATGGAAGCCGTCGCGCTCCGCGTCCACGACCTGCTGGACCTGGCCTTCCAGCGTCGGAGCAGAGCCTGTTGAGCCTATGAAGAGGCCTATTTTCAAATTCTTAACCCTGGCTTCGGAGTCAGATTTCCCACGTCCGCGAGAGGGCGAAAAAGCTCCTCCGGTCACTCATACCTTGCCGACGAGGCCCTTCAGCAGGTCCCGCGACCTCCGGAGAGATGCCCTGGAGTCGTCGCCCACGGGCACCACCGACGCAATGAACTCCGTCGCACCTGCGTCTGCGAAGGCGTGTATCTGCCGCTCGACCTGCGCCTCGCTCCCGACGACCGCCACCTCGGACGGGCCTTCGACGCCCTCGATGTCCAGCACCCTACGGTAGTTGGTAATCTCGCCGTAGCGCCCAAATGTTCGCGCTATCTTGTCGCGGGCCTCGGACTCGTCGTCGTGAACGGCAAAAGGCAACGCGACGCATACTCTGGGGTCGGGGCGTCCGGCTTCCGACGCGGCCGTTGTGATCTTGGGCACGATGTGTCCTTCGATCGTCCTGATGCCCGCCATCCAGGTTATCGTGCCGTCCGTCACCTCGCCCGCGATTCGAAGCATCCTGGGGGCCAGTGCGGCGATGACGATAGGGAAGGGCGAGGCGTCGGGCACGCCGATTTCGGCACGCACGTTGTAAAACTCGCCGGAGAAGTCCGCTTTGCCGGTAGTAACTAGAGAGCTAAGGACGGAAAAATACTCCTGCATATGCTTTGCCGGCCTCTGGTAGGACAGCCCCATTACGTCCTCGACGGACGGTTGATGCGAGAGGCCGATGCCCAGCGTGAACCTGCCGCCCATTGCCGACTGGGCCGTGAGCGCGTGCTGCGCCATGGCCAGGGGGTGCCGGCTGAATATCGGCACCACCGCCGTAGCCAGCTCGATGCGGCTCGTCTCGCGGCCGGCGATGGCCAGCGCGGTTATGGC
>JADFQF010000342.1 GCA_022561955.1 Chloroflexota bacterium
AGTCATACAGGAGCCAGCCTGAAAGGTCCTGGCCCTGCAGGGCCCCCTGCGCCTGTTCGACTACGTCTGAAAATGGCATCGAAATTCGGACTCCGTTCCTGATCGAGAGCTCAGAGGGGCCCGTCATTCCGGCGAAAGCCGGAATCCAGCCAGACTATCCCTTCAAACGGGTCCCTCCAACCCCACTTACCTTTCTCGATCATCTCGACTTCCCGCGCTTGCCTCCATCCCTCGATCGTCTTCTCCCGTGCGGAGGCTTGGGAGCGCGTTCGTCGAATGGGTGTCTTCACGATATCTCTGGATTCTTGGTTTCGCCAGGCGGTTCGGTTGATTGTCATGCCTCGAAATATGAGCTCGGGATAAGGCGCGCACGTCTTAAGCCGGCCTTTGTACTCTGGATTCCGGCTTTCGCCGGAAAGACGGGGGCTTGGGAGCGAGTTTATTATCGTGTCTTCGCTCTGCCGAATGAACACCTGTCTCATCGTCCAAGGACTATCTGCACATCACCCTGCAAACTCGACATGTAAAAAGTCTGCCGATTACTGACTATCAGCTATACTCCTTCGTGTTGAGCCGAAATCGGAATGTACAAAGTCGAGCTAAGAAATTAGCTCAAAGAGGCGGACGCCTTGTGACCAGCCCGGCTCCCTGGGGAATATGTTCCTGAGGTCACATGCCCCGGGTCCCTGCCGGAGGGGAAGAGCCCCCTCCGGACTCCCCCATGACGGTCTTAAGCTAATTTCTAAATCATGGAGCGAATCACGCCGCCGTCCACCTGTATGGTCGCGCCGGTGATATAGCTGGCGGCGTCTGATGCGAGAAAGACCACGAGGTTCGCCAGCTCCTCCGGTCGCCCCACTCTGCCCATGGGGATGATGCTGGTCAGCCCGTTCATGGCCTCGTCTACAGAGATGTTCTCGGATTTGGCCCGGCTTTCGACGACCTCCATCATGCGGTCCGTCATGAGGTATCCCGGCGCGATGTTGTTGACCAGGATATTTTCCTTGGCCACCTCGTCGGCGAGGGTCTTGGAGAAGCCCAGGGCTCCCAGTCTCGTGGCTGCCGAGAGCATGAGATTCTCGATGGGCTGCTTGATGGAGCTTGCGAAGATGTTGATTATGCGGCCGCCGCCCTGTTTTCGTAAGTGGGGCAGGGCCTCACGGCTCATTCGCGCGAAGAAGAGCAGGGACATCTGTATCGCCTGGTCCCAGAGCTCTTCCCCGGCGCCCTGTGCGCTTCCTGCCGGAGGTCCGCCGGAGTTGTTCACCATGATGTCGAGTCTGCCAAAGTGGTCGACAGTCTGCGTAATCAGCCTCTGTACGCCGTCGAGACTGGACAGGTCGCCCGCCACGGGAAGCACCTCCACGCCGGTTTCGGCGCTCATTTCGCCGGCCGCCTGGGATAGCGCCTCTAAGTTCCTGCTGCAGATCGCGACACGGGTCCCCTCTCTCGACAGGCCAAGGGCACACGCCCGGCCGAGCCCTCTGCTTCCTCCGCCTACGATCGCGACCTTATCTTCGAGCCCTAGCTCCATTTCGGGGACTGCCTCCATGCACGGCTGCGCGTCCAATCATACAGTCCGTAATGGAACGCCACAAGCAAGGCCTTCATGCTTTCGTCGAGCAACAGAAGCGATTAGCGAGGGGGGATTCCGATATCCGATTACAGGAATTTCATAGCTTGAACCAGTCTGTATTGAGCGGCATGAGTATATTCTGCTAGTATAGCCTCTAACTCGACGAGTCGGGTATCGTAGTGTAAGTCACAGGGTAGCAGGCAAAGTGTCATTGCCGCCTACGAAGGAGGGTGATTATGCCTCAGCAAACCGTGGTGTTGAAGTCGGTCTCCAGAGAGGATGTGTCGCGCATTCGTTCGTGGCTTGAGGACGATGAGGTGTCGGAGAACTGGTTTGGGCGCTACTCCTATGGCGACCCCGCCCATCTGGGCTACCATCCGACCGAGATGGAGAACGTCTCGGACGAGGACTGGCAACGCGTCTTCAGCGACCCGGAACACAGGATATTGTCCATCTACACGGAAGCGGGAGAGCACATCGGTGAAGTCCACCTGGCCATCGAGGAGTCACTGGGGGATGGGCAGGTATCCTTGCTGATCGGCCGTAAAGACCAGTGGCACAAGGGCTTCGGTACGTCGGCCATGATCGCGGCGCTTAACCTGGCGTTCAACGAATTCAAGCTCTATCGCGTCTGGGCGGATATACCCGAATACAATACGGCCGCGTTGCAGATGTTCCGGCATCTGGGGTTCGTGCACGAGGGTACGCTCCGCAAGAGTCGACCCCACGAGGGCTCGAGGTTCGACTCGGTCGTGATGGGCATACTCCAGGCCGAGTACGTCCCCCACGACGAATCAGAAAACTCGGAGACGCATACGGAGACACATAGGGTATAATCTGCGAAGGAATCATAATACATCAGGGTGTGCCGGTCATTGCGGCGACACGCACGCGGATGGCAATAGAGGGATTGGATCAGGAGGGCCCCGATCATATCGGGGCCCTCCTTCGCGAGGAGACCGATATGCTCTACGAGGCCCATTCAGGAGACATCACCGTCGTGGCGAGCGGGGACACCATGATTACCCGCAAGCTTTCGGTCTTCCGCGAGGAGCCTTTCATGAGCCTCGTGAAGCTGTTTCGGGACGCTGACGTCGGCTTTACCAACCTGGAAATGCTGATGCACGAGTTCGAGCACTCTCCGGGACAGGCCGGGGGCACTTTCACGGGCTCCGACCCCAGAAATCTGGCCGAGCTGGAGTGGGCCGGCATCAACCTCGTCTCGTGCGCCAACAATCATAGCTACGATTATGGTGAAGACGGGGTGTTGACGAATCTGAAGCACCTGAAGGCGAGCAACCTCGTGTACGCGGGC
>JADFQF010000343.1 GCA_022561955.1 Chloroflexota bacterium
TGACGAGGCTCATCGCGCCCATCATGCCCTTCATGACCGAGGACATGTACCAGAACCTGGTCAATTTCCGCTCCGTTCGGGATGACCCCGCTGCCGGCGATGAGGCTACGGACGCTGCTGATGAGCCTTCATCCGTTCGTGGTGAGCTTATCGAACCAGTGGTTCAGGGCCAAGTGCATGCGCACGAAAGCGTCCACCTCGACGATTATCCCGTTTCTGATGCATCGCTAATAGACGAAACCCTGTCCGAGGCCACTCGATTGGCGATGCGCCTGTCCAGCATGGGCCGCGCCGCCAGAAGCAAGGCAGGCGTCAGGGTGAGGCAGCCGCTGGAGAAGGTGCTGGTCAAGGTCAGGTCGGAGGACGAGGCGAGACTCGTAGGCCAGGTTGCCCCTCAGGTGCAGGACGAGATCAACGTCAAGGAAGTGGTCTCTTTTACGGATGATACGGATGTCATGGACTTCGAGGTCCAGGCCAATATGCAGGTTCTCGGCCCCAAATACGGGATGGAGCTTCACAACATCATCTCCAGCCTCAAGGAGGCCGATCCCGTAAGCCTGTATGCAGAAGTCTCCGCGGGTGGCATCGTGAACGTGGGGGGCTACGAGCTCGAGCCGGAAGAGGTCCTGGTGAGCAGCAGCGACAAGGAGGGCTTTGCAGTCGCGACCGACGCCGGCTATACCGTGGCCGTGACCACGGAGATTACGGAGGAGCTCAAGCTCGAAGGGCAGGCCAGGGAGCTGGTGCATAGAATCCAGAACATGCGCCGCTCCGCCGACTTCGACATCGCCGACTACATCGTGACCTACTACGAGGGCGGCCCGGAGTTGTCACGATTCATCGCCGTTCACGCCGATTACATCAAGCAGGAGACGCTTTCCCGCGAGCTCATCGACCAGCAGGCGCCCGAGGACTGCCATATCGAGGAGCTGAAATTCGACGGCCTCGAGGTCACCGTGGGCGTAAAAAGAGCCCGGTAGAACGCGCGATTATCCCCGATAACCAGAGAGGTGGGCCATGTGGTATCTAGTGCTCAGCCGAGTCAAGACGTCACCCGACGAAGTGCGGAAGATGTCACGGGAGCACCTGGCCTGGATGGAGAGGCAGCACCAGAGCGGCAACGTGCTGTTTTCAGGACCAACCCCCGATCGCTCCATTGGCATCTACGTCGTCAAGGCGGGCTCCTACGATGAGGCCAGGGCTCTCGTGGACACCGACCCGTTCCACGTAGCAGGGCTCCGCGGATATGAGATCATCGAGTGGGAGATTCATCAGGTGCTGGGCGCAGGAACGTTTACATCGCCGGTGTCCAGGGGCTGAGAGCGAACCCTTTGCCCGGCAATTGCGTTTATAGTGTTAGCATGGATACGATTCCCCCCGGTGTAGAGGTAGGTCAATGGCTGACCGTATCCTGATCGCTGACGACGACCGCGAGATAGTGCGAACGGTGCGAGCGTACCTCGAGGACTCGGGCTTCGAGGTATCCGCCGCACATGACGGCAGCTCGGCCCTAACGGCCTTTCACAACGAGAGGCCGGACCTGATCGTCCTGGACGTGATGATGCCCGAGCTGGACGGCCTGGACGTCGTACGCACCATTCGCCGTCAGTCCGACGTTCCCATCATCATGCTTACCGCCCGCGTGGAGGAGATGGACCGGCTCATCGGGCTGGAGCTCGGCGCCGACGATTATGTGACCAAGCCCTTCAGTCCCAGGGAGCTCGTCGCCAGGGTAAAGGGCGTGCTGAGGCGCACCAAGGGTCCCGCGGTTCAGCAAGATCTAATCCGAATCGGTGGAATCCAGCTGGACGACCAGGCCCACTCAGTGACGCTGCACGGCGCGCCGGTTGACCTCACTCCAACAGAGTTTTCCCTCCTCAAGGTATTCATGGAGAATGTCGGAAGGGTAATGACCCGGTTGCAGCTCATCGACACAGCGTTGGGCTACAGCTACGACGGCTACGATCGGACCGTGGACGCCCACATAAAAAACCTGCGCCAAAAAGTGGAGACCGATCCCGGGAACCCGGAGTTCATCGTCACCGTCTATGGAGTCGGATACAAGTTCGTGGAGCCGTCGGATGCGCTCTAGCCTTTACATAAAGCTGATGGCGGCCTTCGTTCTGGTGGTCCTGAGCGGAACCATACTAACGGCGGTCCTGGCCAATCGCACGGCCACCGGTGAGCTGGATGTATTCGTCAGCCACGCCGCGGACCGCCAGGCGCGTAGGATCGCTCCCATTCTCAACACCTACTACTCCAGGGTAGGTAGCTGGGAAGGCGTTTCAGAATTCTTCTCCAGACGCCTGCCCGAGGGACCTCCGGGCCCTAGAGGAGGTCAGGGAGCCGCCCGCCTCAGGGCGCGCATCGGCATCCTGGCAGACCATCGCGTAATTCTTGCAGACCGTGAGCGAATGGTCATCTTCGACTCCATGAATGTTCTGGAGGGCAGGGTATTGGACGCCTCGTTGATCGACTCATCGCTGCCGCTGGTGGTGAACGGTGGCACGGCAGGGTTCCTGGTTGTAGGCCGGACGGAGGACAACTCGCTGGAGCGGGCCTTCCTGAGCCGCGTCAACAGGGGAATACTGCTGGCCGCGTTGGGCGCAGGTGCGCTGGCGCTGGTCGTCGCGGCGGTGCTGGCGCGTCAGCTCGTTTCGCCGCTGAGACGGCTAACTAGGGCCGCGCAGGGCATCGCGTCCGGTGATTTTAGTCAGCGAGTCGAGCCGTCCGGTGAGGACGAGATCGGACAGCTTGCAAATACCTTCAACGACATGGCGTCCAAGCTACAGGCGGGCGAGGAGCAGCGGCGGAGGATGATCGCCGATATAGCCCATGAGCTTCGCAATCCACTGAGCACCATGCAAGGGAATCTTGAAGGC
>JADFQF010000344.1 GCA_022561955.1 Chloroflexota bacterium
TGCCCGGGGTGGACCACGTGCGGGGGTGGAACGCGGACAGGGATGCCTACGAGTCGGCGGTCTCCGACTTTCTGAAGAGCATAATGCGATAGCGAGCGCGGCCTCAGGTCGACAGCATGCCTTTGACCGTCTTCACGACGTCCGCTACCGGGACAGTCACGGCGTCCTGCTCGGACCGGCGCTTGATCTCCACGACGCCCTGCTTGAGATTGCGTGGGCTCACGACGAGACGCAGGGGAAGGCCGAGCAGGTCGGCATCGTTGAACTTGACCCCTGCCGAATCGGCCCGGTCGTCGAAGAGCACCTCGACGCGTTCCTTTTGAAGCCCTTCGTATAGCTCTTCCGCGACCTTCACGACCTCTTCGTTTTCGATGTTCAGGGCCAAGAGCGAGACAAGGTATGGTGCGATTGGCTCAGGCAGTATCATGCCCTTGTCGTCGTTGTGTTGCTCGACGGCGGCGGCCAGCAGTCTGCCGAGGCCGATGCCGTAGCAGCCCATGACCACGGAGTGCTGATTGCCCTCCTGGTCGGGATAGAGGGCGCCCAGGATATCGCTGTACCTGGTGCCCAGCTTGAAGACGTGGCCTACCTCGATGCCTCGGCTCGTCTCGAACGGGTCTCCGCAGTTCGGGCACGCGTAACCTTCTCTGGCCAGGGCTATATCCGCGACGACGTCCGCCTTGAAGTCACGGCCGTGGTTCGCGTTCCTGAGATGGCGGTCGGGCTTATTGGCGCCCACGACGAAGTTGGAGCCGAGCTCGATCGAGTCGTCGGCGACGATCTTCACGCCGCTGAGGCCGACGGGCGATGCAGAGCCGGCGACGATGCCCTGCGCGGCTACCTCTTCGGGCGTGGCCAGTCGAAGCTCCGCGACGCCGCCGAGGGTATTTCGGAGCTTTACCTCGTTGACGTCCAGGTCGCCTCGAATCACCACGAAGACCAGCTCGCCGTCCGCCATGTAAAAGACGGCCTTGAGTGTTTGACTGGCCGACACTCCAAGATGCTCGGCCAGCGCCTCGATGGTCTTTATGCCGGGGGTCTCCAACTCTTCGAGCGGCAGCTCATCCGCGGCCTCGGCTGGTGGCTTCGTGAAGAGCGCCTTCTCCGCGTTGGCGGCGTAACCGCATTTGGGACAGAGAATAATCGTGTCCTCGCCCGCGTCGGTCAGCAGTATGAACTCATTGGAGTCCTTGCCGCCGATGGCGCCGCTGTCGGCATCGACCATGATTACGTCGAGGCCGCATCGCGAGTAGATGTTCTTGTACGCCTGCACCATCTTCCGGTAGCTCTTGTCCAGGCCCTCCTCGTCGGCGTCGAAGCTGTAGGCGTCCTTCATGTCGAACTCGCGCACGCGGATGAGTCCGCCGCGCGGCCGGGGCTCGTCACGGAACTTGGTGTGGATCTGGTACAGCAAGAGGGGCAGGTCGCGATAGCTGTGAACGTTTGCCTTGACCATGTTCGTCAGTAGCTCTTCGTGGGTCGGGGCCAGTACCAGCGGCCGTTCGCGCCTATCTTTTAGCCTGAATAGGTCCGGTCCGTACGCCTCCGTGCGGCCCGATTCGTCCCAGATCTCCTGGGGCTGAACGATGGACAGCCGGATCTCCTGGCCGCCCGCCGCGTCCATCTCCTCACGAATGATCTGCTCTATCTTTCTCAGCGAGCGCCAGGCGAGCGGCAGATAGGCGTATAGACCGGTGCCCACCTGATAAATCATGCCCGCCTTGATCATGAGCTTGTGGCTTACGAGCTCGGCCTCGGCGGGGTCGTCCCGCATGGTCTTTCCGAAAAGCTCTGTCACGCGCATTTTCTTTGCTTTTTCCTAAGGCAGGATTCGTACTGCGTAACTATCTCGAAACATGGTTCGACAAGCTCTCCGCGGCGGCGGAGTCCGAAGATATACATGCTAAGGAGTCGGACACCACGAACGGATTGGTTCCTTCTGTCCGTTCGTCCTGAGCCTGTCGAAGGATGGTCGCTTCAGGATGGAAGTTTTGAGATAGTTATATAATGAATGCGGGCGGTCACTCAGACCTTTGCCTCGGCCTCGACCTTTCGCACTTCCTCCATCAGAGCGGTCAGCATCTCCGACTCGTCGACGATTCGCGACTTCCGGCCCTTGCGGAAGATGATTGCCCTGCCCGCACCGGCTGCGATGCCCACGTCCGCGTCCTTTGCCTCGCCGGGGCCGTTCACCTCGCAGCCCATGACCGCCACCTTGATCGGGCTCTTGATCTCCCGCAGCATCTTGTCAACGTCGTTTGCCAGGGAACGAATGTCGACGTCTGCTCGGCCGCAGCTGGGGCACGCGACCAGGGTGGCGCCGTCCTTCCGTATCCCCAGGGCCTTGAGGATCTCGAAGCCGGTGTAGACCTCCTCGCGGGAGTCGTCGCTGAGGGAAACGCGAATCGTGTCGCCGATGCCGTCGTACAAGAGCATGCCCAGGCCGATGGCGCTGCGAATGCTGCCCGACTTCGCGGTCCCGGCCTCCGTGATGCCCAGGTGGAACGGGTACGGCACCAGGTCTCCCAGGCGTCGGTAGGCCTCCACGGTCGTGTCGATGTCGAAGGCCTTGAGGGATATCTTGATGAGATCGAAGTCCAGCGCCTCCAGTATGCCGATCTCCCACAGGCCCGTTTCGACCATGTGGTCTACGACCGTGTACTGTCCCGGCTCGGCCTCGCCCGCTTTGGGCAGCGTGTTCACGCCGTCCGTGTGGCGAGATATTCCGCCGGTCGCGCCTATGCCCCCGACGGGAGGCAGGCTGCCGAAGTTCACGCCGATGCGTATGGGGACCCTTCGGGCCTTGGCCTCTCGCACGATCTGCTCGACCTTGTCCCGGTCGCGGATATTGCCGGGGTTCAGCCGCAGGCAATCGACGCCG
>JADFQF010000345.1 GCA_022561955.1 Chloroflexota bacterium
CTTGTATCGTTGTCATGCGTTCAGTCGAAGTGTGATGACCATGAATGAGCCTCATGTGGATTCCCAAATCCTCTGTCATGCGCTGAAGGATCTCCGCGTGCTCCACCCATTCCACCAGACACAAACAACACCGTTTTTTCTTAACTTGGCGGCAAAGCCGGTAACAAACCTGTCTTTATCCTCACTAGCATGACTTAAAAATACTTTTGGATGCATGTCTCAACGAACTCCTTGCACATAGCGCCCACAACAGGCGCCGCGACAAGCGATCTGGGAAAGGTGTAAGCCTTTCACGGTCGCTCGCATGTGCTGGTTATGTGTTCTCATATTTCAAGTAATAACATTTGAGGAGGATTGGGATGATTATTACCCATTGATACGGGTAATAATCAAAAATTGGTATGGGCTCTACGACAATCAATTAGGCGTGGAACTACCGGAAACGTTGATATATAAATAATCCCAGAATTGGAGCTGTTTACCCTACCCGCCGATGTGGTACATCTCCACCTTCTTGCGGGACTGACGCAGCTCCTCCGTCATCGAGGAGCGCTCCTCAGAGTAGCGGTCGTCTCGAACGGACCACACTCGGCGGAAAATAGACTCCAGCTCCTCGTCCGTGGCGCCGTCGCGGATGGGGCCGCGAAGGTCGGTGCCCTTGACGCCGAAGAGGCAGGTGAAGACCTTGCCCTCGGGGGAGAGCCTGAGTCGCGTGCAGTCGCCGCAGAAGGGCTTGGTGACCGACGCGATGACTCCGATCTCGCCGCTGCCGTCCTTGTAGCGGTACCTGGACGCCACCTCGCCCGCATAGTTGGAATCGACGGGCTCCAGGGGCATCTCGGCGTCGATCATGGCGACGATCTCCTCGGCGGGAACGACGCGGTCCGACTTCCATTCGTTGAGGTTGCCGACGTCCATGAACTCGATGAAGCGGACGATGTGGCCGCGGTCCCTGGCGAACCTCGCCAGCTCGACGATCGTGTGGTCGTTTACGCCGCGTTGAACGACGGAGTTGATCTTTATGGGGTCGAGTCCGACCTTCTCCGCGGCCTCGATGCCCTCGATGACTCGCTGCGTGCCGAAGCCCCGGCCGTTCATCTGCTTGAAGACCTCGTCGTCCAGCGTATCCAGGCTGATGGTGATGCGCTGGAGGCCGGCGTCCTTGAGAGCCCTGGCCTTCTGAGGCAGCAGATAGGCGTTGGTGGTCATGGTAAGGTCGCGAATGCCCTCCAGCCGGGCCAGCTGCGATACGAGCTTGTCGATGTCGTTGCGGACCAGCGGCTCTCCGCCGGTGAGCCGCACCTTCTCCACGCCCAATCCGACGAGAATCCCCGCCAGCCGCGTTATCTCCTCGAATGTCAGCAGGTCCTCGCGCGGCAGAAACTCGTAACGCTCGCCGTAGATCTCCGCGGGCATGCAGTAGGTGCAGCGGAAATTACACCTGTCCGTCACCGATATTCGCAGATCTCTGAGGGGTCGTTTGTAAGTATCTGTAATCATTATTTTTTTAGCCGGTCGGCGCCATTTCGTGAATCATTCCTATAGCGGGCCGAGCAGGAAAATTGTATCACATCTCCCGAGGACCGCTCCGAGCCGCATTGACCGTGAGGCCCGTCGCGGTGCGCCGTTTCCCTACTCTCAGAGAAGCCCGTCTGCGGCGCGGATACCTGGTTTCGTGATATCTGGAAATCTAAAGTGGCTTATCGGTCCGTCCGTGTAACAGGGCATCCGAGGCCAGGGCGGCGGCGGCGCTTCGGTGGCTGATGCCGTTCTTCCCCTCCTCGGTCAGCTCCGCCATCGTTTTGCCTACCCCTGGAATGAAGAACACGGGGTCGTAGCCGAATCCGTTGTCGCCCCTCGGCTCGCCGACGATCTCTCCCTCACACCTGCCGTCGAAGGTCCGGACCGACTCGGAGCCGCCGTGTTGCGGTTCCAGCCCAGGCGATGCGATGGCTATGACGCAGCGAAAGCGAGCGGTCCAGGGTGTCGGCCTCTCCCGAAGGTTACGAAGAAGCAAGGCGATGCGGTCTCCGTCGGTTGCTCCCTCACCGGCGTACCTCGCCGAATGAACGCCCGGCTCGCCTGCCAGGGCGTCGACCTCAAGCCCCGAGTCATCGGCCAGCGTCAACAGGCCGCTCAGACGGCAGTAGGCCGTCGCCTTGAGGACGGCGTTCTCCTGGAAGGTGGCGCCGGTCTCCTCGACATCCTCCCCCACGCCAACGTCATCCAGGGACACGAGCTCGTAAGGCACGTCGGCCAGTAGCTTTCGCAGCTCCCCGAGCTTGCCTGCGTTGCGAGTGGCGACCAGAAGCCTGCTAGTCAGCGGCGACTGCCTTCTCCATCTCCACCGAGTAGGCGCCCCCACGGGCTGCGCTGGTTACCCTGGCGCGATGGTAATAGGCCTGCATCGCCGCCTCCCCGTTGTCTGCCAGGCCCGCCCAGGCCTTGAGTGGCGCAGCCTGCAAGCCGCGTCCGAAGGAGAAGCTGAGCTCCCACGGCGTGCCGACCCTGGCGGCCTGCACGTTGATTGCGTTGAGGTTTTCGGTGGCCTCGCCGTCGCTCTGCCCGCCGGAGAGGAACACGATGCCCGGTACGGCGGCGGGTACGCTGCGCATGAAGCAGTCGATGGTCATCTCGGCGACCCGCTCTGCCGAGGCCCTGTCGGACGCTTCCTTGCCCGACAGCACCATGTTGGGCTTGAGCAAGGTGCCGGTCAGGTCGACGCGCTGGCGGGCCAGCTCGTGGTAGACCTGACGCAGCGTGGCCAGCGTTACCTCGTAGCAGCGCTCGATGCTGTGCGTGCCGTCCATCAGCACCTCGGGCTCCACGATGGGGACCAGGCCCGCCTCCTGGCTGAGGGCGGCAAAACGGGCCAGCA
>JADFQF010000346.1 GCA_022561955.1 Chloroflexota bacterium
AACAGCCTGCGCGTTTGTTCGACACCTGCCGAATGGGCGCCGCCAAGCAGCTTCAAGAGTGGAGGACTCGCTTTTTTGGCTACTCGCTCGAATTCAAAATCCTGGGCTTACATTTGTCGGCCGAACAACGCCGTCGCCGTCGCGTTCTAAACAGATGAGCGCATACGACCCCAAGGCCGTTGTGAGAGACGGATATGACGCCGTCTCCTATCGCTACAGGGGCGACCAGGAAGACGAGACCTGCCGTGTCTATATACAGTGGCTGGCGGAGCTCGAGTCGCGCATTCCTAACCGCTCTTCGGTCCTTGACCTCGGCTGCGGCGTACCCGTATCGCAGCGGCTCGCCATGCGTCATCGGGTAACCGGCGTGGACATCTCCCCCGTCCAGATCGAGCGGGCCAGGGGCAACGTTCCTTCTGCGAAGTTCCTGTGCGCCGACATGACCCGGGCCGAGTTCGAGGCCGATAGCTTCGACGCGATCGTCGCGTTGTATTCGTTGATCCACGTGCCTATCGAAGAGCAGTACGCCCTCCTGGAGAAGGTGAAGAGCTGGCTACGGCCGGGCGGCTACCTGATGGCCACGTTTGGTGCGCGGGCATGGACCGGCGAGGAAGAGAACTGGCTGGGGGGCGGCGCGACGATGTACTGGAGCCAGGCCGACGAGGCTACCTATCTCCAGTGGCTGGCCCGGCTGGGTCTGGAAGTCGTGTTCAAGCGCTTCGTCCCCGAGGGCGACGGCGGCCACACGCTGGTCCTGGCCCGCAAATAGCCGCCGGTCCGCGAATTCGCCGCGACGGCATCGCTTTCCGTGAAACCTGCCTTCCTTCAGCTGCAACGATTCTCCACCGAGCATTGACGAAAATTCCGTAGAGTCGAGACCCAGCAAACACACCGTCTAGAGGCCAAATAGGATTGTGGTAATATAGGGCCGAAGAATGGAGGGCACGGCTTGCGGGCCCACCAGATTAAGCACCGAGGTTGTTATATGACGTCACAGATGACTCCATCTAAACCGAAGTACAAGGTCGTCGGCACTCGTCCCAAGAGGCTGGACGCCGTCGACAAGGTCACGGGCCGCGCTCTCTATGGCGCAGATATGCAGCTGCCGGGCCTGCTGCACGGCAAGGTGCTGCGGAGCCCCCACGCGCACGCGCGAATCTTGTCCATCGACACGAGTAAGGCCGAGGCGCACCCCGAGGTCAAGGCGATAGCAACCTCGGCCGACTTCGCGGAGACGCCTCCCGCCGTGCAAAAGGCGGTGATGGGCAGCCCGATAAACGAGAACCTCCTGGCGAAGGGAAAGGTCCTTTACAAGGGACATCCCATCGCGGCCGTGGCGGCAAGCAATCCCCACGTCGCCGAAGAGGCGCTCTCGCTCATTGAGGTCGAATACGAGGTCCTTCCGTCGGTCACCAACGTCGAAGATTCCATGAAGCCCGGTGCGCCAATCCTGCACGAGCACTGGAGGGCGGAGGACGGCACGAGCCAGACTAACATCGTCGGTCACGACCAGTACATAATGGGCGACATCGACGCCGGCTTCGCTCAGGCGAGCTTCGTCATCGAGCGGGAGTTCCGTACCAAATCGGTCCACCAGGGCTACATCGAGCCTCACGTGGCCACCGCGTGGTGGTCCCACGATGAGCGCGTCACGATCTGGTGCAACAGCCAGGGGCAGTTTGGCGTCAGGGACAATACGGCTAGAGTCCTGGGCATACCCGTGTCCGAGGTCAAGGTAATTCCCCTGGAGATCGGCGGCGGTTTCGGCGGCAAGAACCCGATCTATCTTGAGCCCATCGTCGCGGTGCTGTCGAAGAAGAGCGGCCAGCCCGTCAGGGCGACCATGTCCAGGACCGAAGTCATGGAGGCGAGTGGCCCAACTTGCGGTAGCCTGACTCGAATGAAGCTGGGCGTCACCGACGAGGGCAGGATCACCGCCGCCGAAGTCTGGTACGCCTTCGAGGCCGGAGCCTATCCCGGCTCGCCCATATCGGGAGCCGCTGCGGCTATGTTTGCCGCCTATGACATCGAGAATGTCCTGATCGACGGCTACGATGTCGTGGACAACAAGCCAAAGACGTCGGCGTACAGGGCACCTGGCGCTCCCATCGGCTGTTACGCCGCGGAGAGCATAATTGACGAGGCGGCCCGCAGGCTCGAAATGGACCCCGTCGACTTCCGACTTCTGAACGTCGCCGGCGAGGGCACGCGTCGCGCCGACGGCGTAGTAAACGGCCGCATTGGAGCGAAGGAGGTCATGGAGTCCGTCAAAGCGCACCCTCATTACTCCGCTCCACTGGAAAAAGTGGAGGGAATGCTCGTAGGGCGAGGCATCGGCATGGGGTTCTGCCGGAATAACACCGGCATGGCCTGCGCGGTGGCCAACGTGCTGCCCAACGGTACGGTCAGCCTGATCGAGGGCTCCATGGACCTGTCGGGAACACGGACAATGATCGCCCAACAGTTCGCCGAGGTCCTGGGCCTTGGCATCGAAGACGTGATATGTCAGCTGGGGGATACCGACACGATCGGCTACACGTCCGGCTCGGGCGGCAGCGGAGTAGCGTTCAAGACCGGTTGGGCGGCATACGAGGCTGCCAACGACGTCAAGCGTCAGCTCATACAGCGGGCGGCGCTCATCTGGGAGACGGACGAAGACCAGGTCGAATACGTGGACGGCGGCCTGCGACACAAGGCCGACACGGAGCTTCGCCTCGAATTCAAGGAGATCGCCGGCAGGCTCCCCGGCACAGGAGGGCCCGTAGTGGGCCGCGCGAACATGAATCCCACGGGCTCCAGCGGGTCGCATTCCGCCAATATCGTCGACTTGGCAATAGACCCTGAGACAGGAAAGATAGAGCTGCTCC
>JADFQF010000015.1 GCA_022561955.1 Chloroflexota bacterium
CGCTGGTCTGGCCTATGCCAGTGAACCGCATTGGCTCTATCAGTTATCGAAATCCGTATAAGACAAGATTTCGAACCCTCAGAGATGGAGGACCACGTTGTCAGGACTGATGCCCTTATTCGGAGAGAGCCTCTTTTCGCGCGTTGCCGGGCGAAACAAGACAGCCCTGCTTGGTCTGATCGCTGTATCGGCGTTCGCCCTTGCGGCGTGTTCCGGCGGTAGCTCCGCGGACGGAACTCAGGCGTCTCCGACAGGCAGCGTCTCCGCACCCGTCGAAAAGCCCTCGGAGGACGCGGCCCCGGACTTCGACCTGGTCCTCTTCGAGACCCCAAATCACACCAAGGGCGAGCCTTTCAAGATGTCCGAGCAGACCGGTCATCCAGTAATCATAAATTTCTGGTTCCCGTCCTGCCCTCCCTGCGTGGCCGAGATGCCGGACCTCGAGCAGGTCTTTCAAAACCACCGCGACGAAGGACTCGAGATCGTCGGCGTGCAGCTGGTTGGCCTGGATGGAGTCCAGGACGGTCAGGACTTCGTGAACGAGATCGGCGTCACCTACGCGCTCGGTCCCGACGAGGACGCCGATATCATCATGGACTACAGCGTAATCGGTTTTCCGACATCGGTCTTCGTCAACGCCGATGGGACCATCCAGCGGAAGTGGACGGGAATACTTAACCTGGAGAAGATGGAAGAACTGGTGTCGGAGATTATAAACTAGGGGTCAGTGCGCCTGCTAACTCTTATAAGGCGAGATTGACCGCCTGGGTACTTGATGAGCATCGGGGATATCTTTCTTCTGGCCGTGCGATGGCTGCACCTGGTAGCCGCTGCCGCCTGGGTGGGCGGCGGCATTTTTTATCTCGTCGTGTTGCGCCCCGCACTGCGTCGCTCACCGGATGTTTCGAGGCAGGTCAACACCGCTGCGGCCAGGGAGTTCAGAGCGCTGGTCGACACGTCGATCTTCGTGCTGCTCGCCACCGGGGTCATCCTCACCGTCAACAGGCTCGCGCCGAATACCGTAGGCTCAGCCTATGTAATCGCTCTTGGCGTGAAGATCGCGCTCTCCGCCTGGATGTTCGTGCTCGCCAGGCAGAGGCAGCGTCGAGGCCCGTTGCTCGAAAGCGTGGCGAGTGATACAACAGAGGCCGTGAGCGGATTCAGCAGGGTCGTCAGGGCCGTGACCGGCTACAACTCCATCGTCATATTGGGTATCATTGTCTTCCTGGTCTCCGACCTGCTGAAGGTGTTGTTCGAGCTGGCCCTTGCGCAGGCGCCGATCTCTCGATAGTTGGGCCGACGCAGCCTGCACGGCAAACTGTGAAAGGACTCCGTTAATGAAGAGAAAGCTTATGGACATCCTGGCCTGCCCCGTGTGCAAGGGAGAGCTGACTCTCACCATAACCAGGGAGGACGGTGAGGAGATCGTAGAGGGCAGCCTGCGATGCGAGTCGTGTAGTGAGACCTACCCGATAGAGGACACGATACCCAACATGCTGCCGCCGTCCATGAGAAGCTGATTTTAGAAACCTACAGAAGGCCCCGTATTCGGTTCACAAGGCCGTCCTCATGATCAAAGCTTTTCGCGATCTCAGAGTATGTTTGACCGCTGGTAGGATGGCGCAGGAACGGGGCAAGCTCCGCCAGGGGAATTATCACGAAGGGACGCTTCAGCATTTCAGGGTGCGGCAGCGTCAAGACTCGGGTCTGAATCGAGCGGGAGCCGTACAAGAGGACGTCTATGTCCAGGGTCCTGGGAGCGTTGGGAAACGTCCTGTGCCTGGAAAGCCCCGCCTCGATGGCCATGGCCGCGTGCAAGAGCTCGAAGGGGCTCAGCCTCGTCCAGATGCGGCAGACGAGGTTCAGGAAGTGCGGTTGGCTGCCGAACCCCATGGGCACGGACCTGTACAGGGAAGAGACCCGCATATCGACCGCGTGCCGCCTTATCGTCTCCAGGCCGCTGCGAATGTTGAAGGCGGCGTCTCCCAGGTTGGAGCCAAGCCCCAGGTAGGCCTCGTTGAGCATCAGTGCTGCTCCCACCCTCTCACGATGGCGTCGCTCATCCTGGCGACGCGGACCATCTCCTTGACGTCGTGCACGCGGACGATATCGGCGCCCCCGGCAATAGACAGAGCCACCGTCGCCGCGGTGCCCTCCACGCGTTCTTCGACGGGCAGGCCGAGAACGTGCCCAATCGTCGATTTGCGGGACATGCCGATGAGCAACGGCCGTCCCAGGACCCCGAGCTCTTCCAGCCTGCGAAGTATCTCCAGGTTGTGCTCGGCCGTCTTGCCGAATCCCATGCCTGGGTCCAGGATGATGTTTTCCGGCTTCACACCGGCGCTCACTGCATTATCGGTCATTTTTCGTAGTTCAGATATTATGTCTGGGACGAGGTCATCGTATCGAGTGTGGTCCTGGTTGTGCATCAGGACCACGGGTACGCCCGACCTCGCCGCGACGCCGGCCATATCGGGGTCTCGCCTGAACCCCCAGACGTCGTTGATAATAGATGCGCCCGCGTTCACGGCTTCGGCGGCGACGCCGGCCTTGTAGGTGTCCACGCTTATCGGCACGTCGATTTCCTGCTTGAGAGCCTCGATTACCGGAACGACCCTGGCCAGCTCCTCCTCGTCCGAGATTGGCCTGGAGCCGCCGTACATCGCCGGTGGCCGGGTCGACTCGCCTCCGACGTCAATCAGGTCTGCGCCCTCCTCTTGGAATCGAACGGCCATACGAACGGCGACCTCCACGTTGCCGCCGATGCCGTCGCCGGAAAACGAGTCGGGCGTCAGGTTGATGACTCCCATGACAAAGGTCCTGCTTCCCCACACGAAATCCCTGTTGCCTATGCGGGTTATGCCCTTCTGAGTCGCCTTGAAATCATTCATAGCTATCTGATACCTTTGACAGTGATTATTTCACGTAAGGCGATGCAGATACAAATATGGTCGTGCGGCGAAACGTTGACGGCAAGCTAGAGGAGCTAAAAGAGAAAAAGGCTCAGTCTCGGGAGGGCGGCGGCCGGCGGAGAATCGACGCCCAGCATGAGAGGGGCAAGCTCACCGCACGCGAGCGGATCGACCTCTTGCTGGACGAGGGCTCCTTCGAGGAGTTGGACACGTTCAAGCTCCATCGCGGGACCGACTTCGGACTTGCCGAGCAGCACCATCTCGGCGACGCGGTCGTGACAGGCTATGGCCACGTAAACGGCCGGCTAACCTTTGTATTTTCCCAGGACTTCACCGTCATGGGAGGCTCCCTTTCAGAGGCGGTCAGCCAGAAGATATGCAAGGTCATGGACCTGGCGACCAACAGCGGCGCGCCCATCGTGGGTCTCATCGACTCGGGTGGAGCGCGGATTCAGGAGGGCGTTCAAAGCCTGGCGGCCTATGCCGACATCTTTTTGCGCAACGTCCGTTCGTCGGGCGTAATTCCACAGATTTCCGTAATACTTGGCCCCGCGGCAGGGGGCGCGACCTACTCCCCCGCCCTGACCGATTTCATCTTTATGGTCGAAGGCCTCGGGCAGATGTACATCACCGGGCCGGATGTCATCAAATCGGTGACGGGCGAAGAGGTCACCCACGAAGAGCTGGGAGGCGCAGGCAGCCACTCGACCCAGAGCGGCGTCGCGCATTTCGCCATCGAGTCCGAAGAGCGGTGCCTCTCCGAGGTCAGGCGGCTTCTGGGCTTCCTCGCCCAGAACAACATGGAGGACCCGCCGCGGCTGCAGTCGGGGGATGATCCGGGCCGCACCGACGCAAGCCTGGCGCATCTCGTGCCGGACCACCCAAACCAGCCCTACGAGATGGTGGATATAATCACCAGGGTCGTCGACGACGCCGAGTTCATGCAGGTCCACGAGGCCTATGCGAGGAACATAATGGTCGGCTTCGCCCGGATGGATGGGCGTTCCGTCGGCATCGTCGCGCAGCAGCCCAGCTTTCTCGCGGGCGTCCTGGACATTAACGCATCCGTCAAGGCGGCCAGGTTCGTGCGCTTCTGCGACGCCTTCAATATTCCCATCGTCACATTTATCGACGTCCCCGGCTTCTTGCCGGGCACGAACCAGGAATACGGCGGGATCATCCGGCACGGGGCCAAGCTGATCTTCGCCTACGCCGAGGCCACGGTGCCCAAGATAAGCGTCTTGACCCGAAAGGCCTATGGCGGCGCCTACATAGTCATGAGCAGCAAGGGCCTGCGAGGCGATATCAACTACGCGTGGCCCACCGGAGAGATCGCCGTGATGGGTGCCGAGGGCGCCGTGAACATCATCCACAGGCAGGAGATACGAAAGTCCGACAAGCCTGATGAGACGCGGCAGAGGCTCATCGGCGAGTACGAAGACCAGCTCATGAACCCTTACATCGCGGCGGGCCTGGGCCTCATCGACGACGTCATCGACCCCTCCGAGACGAGGCCGAAGATCATAAAGGCCCTGGAGATGCTTCAGAACAAACGGGACTCGCTGCCTCCTAAGAAGCACGGGAGCATTCCTCTTTGACTCAGGCGGCTTCGGGCGCCGATGCCATCAGCAGTGAGGTCGTGGCGGCCGTCATGGCTGCGGTGCAGGGCTTCTTGGAGGAGGAGTCGCAATCTTTCGCGGCACCCGACGAAAGACTCAGCTCCTGGCGGCTTTCGGCCAGAGGCACGGCGCGAACATTAACGCTCGGCTCTAAGGGCTCATGGAGAGGCGTAGGTTAGAGCCCCCGTACGGCCCGCACAGGCTCAAGAAAACTTCCAACGACCCGGGGGAATCCTTACTTAGGAAGTATAATCGAAACCGTGGCTAAGAACCCCATAAAGATAACCGACACGACCTTCAGAGACGGCCATCAGAGCCTCATGGCTACTCGCCTTCGCATGGAGGACATGGAGCCCATCGCCGGGAAGATGGACGAGATGGGCTTCCATTCCATGGAGGTATGGGGCGGAGCCACCTTCGACGTGGCCACCCGCTTCCTGGCGGAAGACCCCTGGGAGCGCCTCCGGACCTTCAAGCGGCTCATGCCCAAGACACCGCTGATGATGCTACTCAGAGGTCAGAGCCTGGTTGGCTACAGGACCTACGCCGATGACCTGGTAGACGCCTTCGTGCAGCGCTCGGCGGAGGTCGGCATCGACATCTTCAGGGTGTTCGACGCGCTGAATGACGAGAGGAATATCGAGCGGGCCGCCGAGGCCGTTAAGAAAAATGGCAAGCATCTGCAGCTCGCCATATGCTACACGGTCACGGAAGAGGGAAGGCTGGGCGGGCCCATCTACAATCTCGACTACTTCGTGGGTAAGGCGAAGAGCTTCCAGGAGATGGGCGCCGACAGCATCTGTCTCAAGGATATGGGGGGCCTGCTGGCGCCCTACGACGCAGCGGAGCTGGTGACCGCCATGAAGTCGGTCCTGGATGTCCCGCTTCAGCTCCACACGCACTATACCAGCGGCATGGCGTCGATGACGGCTCTGAAGGCGATCGAGGCCGGGCTGGACGTCCTGGACACCTGCCTCTCCCCCCTGGCGCTTCGGACCGCGCAGCCCGCCATCGAGCCCCTGGTCGTGGCACTCTCCGACTCCGATCGAGAGACCGGCCTGGACCTGGAAAGGATCCTGGAGTTGGACGACTATCTCGAATCGGTCCTGCCGAAGTACCGTCAGTACCTCGAGAGCCCTCGTGCCGCAGTCATCGACGCCAAGGTGCTGAAGCACCAGATTCCGGGAGGCATGTCGAGCAACCTTATCTCCCAGCTTCGCGAGGCCGATGCCCTGGATAGGCTGGACGAGGTGCTGGAAGAGATACCGCGCATCAGAAAAGAGCTGGGCTATCCTCCCCTCGTGACGCCCATGAGCCAGATGACGGGCTCCCAGGCGGTCAGCAACGTGCTCTTCGGCCGATACAAGATGGTTTCCGGGCAGATCAAAGACTACGTATTGGGGTTCTACGGCGAATCGCCCGCGCCCATAGACAACGAAGTGGTCAAAATGGTCCTTCGGAACAGCGACGCGAAGCCCATAGACGGGCGCCCCGCGGACGCTATCGAGCCGGAGATGGAAAAGGCCAAGGAGGCCGTCAAGGACATCTCAACAGATATCGAAGATGCGCTCACCTACGCGATGTACCCCACTACCGGCCTAACTTTCCTGAAGATAAAGCACGGCCTGGAGCCGATGCCCGAGGAGATGAAGCCAAAGACCCTGGAGCAGGTGGAGCGTGAGAGGGCGACCGCGTCTCAGGGAGCGTCGAATGCTCTTTCGGATACTCCTCCCCGCAGCAGGTTCTCGCGTCAGTTCAATGTGTACGTCGGAGAACAGCACTTCCAGGTCGAGGTCGATCCTCTACAGCCGGCGCAGGGTATGGCGGTCCGCCCCGTGCCGTCCGCTCGACCCGAGACATCGCAGCCCGCGGCCGCCCCGGAGCAAGCGCCTGCGCAGAAGGCTGCGCCTGGTGATGCCCAGATATTGGCGCCTATTCCCGGCGTGGTATTGCGGTACGCCGTCGAGGTAGGGCAGGATGTCGCCGAGGGCGACCCGGTAGTGGTGCTGGAGGCGATGAAGATGGAGAATACCTTGCCTGCGCCCATTAGTGGTAAAGTCAAATCGTTACCGTCGCAGCCGGGAGAGACGGTTGCCAAGGGCGCGGTACTGGCTGTAATCTCAAGCTGAGGCGAACTATTCGCGGCACCTAAGAAAGGAGACCAAGTTGGTCAACAGAGACGCCATCGAAAGGGCCAAGGAGCACTTTGGCACTGTACTGGAGGAGCAGCTGGAGCGCGTCGAGCGACTAAAGGCGGAGGGCGACTGGATCGATTACTCCAGCCTTTCCCCCATCGTCGTCGGAATGCTGGGCGGTGACGGCATTGGCCCGAGCATAAGCCATGAAACGCAGACCGTACTCGAATATCTGCTCAGGGGCCAGGTCGACGCCGGAAGGGTGGAGTTCAAGGTAATCGAGGGACTTACCATCGAGAACCGCGCCCAGAAGATGCAGTCCATACCCGACGACGTCCTCGAAGAGATCAAGCGGTGCCACGTTACGCTAAAGGGGCCGACCCACACCCCGGAACGAGGCGACGGCTGGCCCAATCTGGAGAGCGCCAACGTCGGCATGCGCAAGGCCCTGGACCTGTTCGCCAACGTTCGTCCCGTGCGGGTGCCAAAGGATAATATCGACTGGACGTTCTTCCGGGAGAACACGGAAGACCTGTACGCGGTGGGAAACCAGGGCATCAACGTCACGCCCGACCTCGCCATAGACTTCAGGGTCATAACGGAGCAGGGCTCCGAGCGCATTATCGACGCCGCCTTTGCTCACGCCAAGAAGACGGGCAAGAACCTCGTCACCATCGTCACCAAGGCCAACATCGTGAAGACTACGGACGGCAAGTTCCTCGACGTCGCCCGCCGGGTATCCGAAAGGTATCCGGACATCGAGTGGGACGGCTGGTACATCGACATCATGACGGCCAAGCTTCTGGACCCGCAGCGACGTAGCCAGTTCCAGGTGCTGGCGCTGCCCAACCTCTACGGCGACATCCTTACGGACGAGGCCGCGGAGATACAGGGCGGAGTGGGCACGGCTGGAAGCGCCAACATAGGCAAGCGGTATGCGATGTTCGAGGCCATCCACGGCAGCGCGCCTCGAATGGTGGATGAGGGCCGGGCGCAATACGCGGACCCAAGCTCACTCCTGCGCGCCGGGGCCATGTTGCTCGAGCACATCGGCTTCGAAGAGATCGGGTCGAAGCTTCACAAGGCCCTGGACATCTGCGGTCAGTACGAGCGCAAGGTCGTCACGACGGGAAGGTCCACGGGCGCGACCAGCGCCGAGTACGGCCAATACCTGATGAGCACCGTGGAGGACCCCAACGTCGAGACCCGCTGGCAGGAATACGTAGACGCGATGTAGAGATCGAATTCGCTATCAGAATTGAAATACGCCTTGAAGGCAGGAGAATAGGACAGAATGCGAAGTAAGGTAACGGTTGTTGGTGCCGGTAACGTGGGGGCCACCACCGCCCAGCGCATCTTCGACAAGGGCTATGCCGACATCGTGCTGGTCGACATCGTGGAGGGGCTGCCTCAGGGCAAGGCCCTGGACATGCTGGAGGCGGGACCGGTCGTCGGCTCGGACGCCAAGATCATCGGGACCAACGGCTATGAAGAGACACGCGACTCGGATGTCGTCATCGTGACGTCGGGAATCGCCCGCAAGCCGGGAATGAGCCGCGACGACCTGCTGCTCACCAACATGAACATCGTTACCAGCGTCGTGAAGGAGGTAGCAAAATATTCGCCGAACTGCATCTTGCTTCCGGTCACGAATCCCCTGGATGCCATGGCGCAGCGGGCATTCCAGGTGAGCGGCTTCCCGAAGAACCGTGTGGTCGGCATGGCCGGCATACTGGACACCATCAGGTTCAGGACATTTCTCGCCGAGGAGCTGAAGGTCTCGGTGAACGCCGTCGCGGCCTTCGTTCTCGGGGGCCACGGCGACACGATGGTGCCCATAGTCGGCAGCACGACCGTCGGCGGCACTCCTATCGCAAAGCTCTTGTCCCAGGCCCGCATAGACGAGATCGTGAAGCGGACCCAGAACGGCGGCGCCGAGATAGTAAACTACCTCAAGACGGGCAGCGCTTATTATGCGCCCTCTGCTTCCATTGTTCAGATGGTGGAGTCCATCTTGCTGGACAAAAAAGAGGTCCTGCCCTGCACCGCCTACCTCGAAGGCGAGTATGGCCTGAAGGGGCTCTTCGTGGGCGTGCCCGTCAAGTTGGGAGCCGGCGGCGTGGAGCAGGTCATCGAGTTCGACCTGACGGACGACGAGCGCACGGCGTTGCACAGCTCGGCGGCTTCGGTGCAGGAGCTCATCGACGTGATGGCCAAAGCCGGCTGATTCCAACCTCTGGAAACGAAATATCGGGCGGCCCTTGTATTCCAAGGGCCGTTTTGATTTGGATACCGATTTCCAATCATTCAATTCGGCAAGAATTTGTCTGGTCCCGTCTCCATGCTCTGGGCGAAAACCGGTCGCGTATCCGTTCGAGTAGACTATTGTAGACTTTGCTGCAAAATATCCGGACCGATAGATGAGATACGCCTGGGCCAATATCCTTCTTCTGGTACTGGTGGCCGCTGAGCTGGTCAGTGGTGCGCTAGGACTCGTCTCGGGCTCCTCGGACCAGGACTATTTCATACTTGCCCATCGCATCGCCGGATGGGGGCTGGTCGTGCTAATCGCCTGGAAGCTGGCGAATATCGTGGGCTCCCTCAGGCTGCGCAGGTCGGGCGGGGTCCGCACGGGTTCGCTGGCACTCCTGACGTTGTTGATAGTGACCCTGACTCTGGGTATCGCGTGGTCGCTCGTGGGGCCATTCTCGTTCTGGCTATTGAGCGGACTTTCGTGGCACATCTATCTGGGAATCCTGCTGGGCGTGGTGTTGATATGGCACCTCACGAAATTCGCCGGCGTGATCCCGAGGGCGGTCTGGTATGAGCGCAGGTCGGTGCTCAGGCTGATCGGGATAGGCGTCGCGGGAGCCCTACTCTGGCGAGTGGCGGAGGCGAGCGCAGCGGTCGGCGGACTAAGCGGGGCGCATCGCAGGTTTACCGGCTCTTACGAGGCCGACAGCTTTACCGGAAACCAGTTCCCGCAGACCTCGTGGCTCAACGACGTTCCTCCCGGCATCGCGGTTGGAGCCTGGAGGCTAAAGGTGCACGGCGCGGTCCTGCGCGACCTGTCGATCGCCTACGACGATATTGAAACCGATGGTGAGCTCGTGGCGACGCTCGACTGCACAGGTGGGTGGCACTCGACTCAGGTCTGGCGTGGAGCGACCCTGGCTTCAATTCTAGAGGCGGCAGGAGTCCGTGATGACGCCGCGAGTGTCACGGTGAGGTCTGCCACCGGCTACTACAGGCGCTTCTCCCTTTCAGAGGCGCGAGGCTATCTGCTGGCAAGGAGCGTTGGAGGTGAGGCACTGTCCAGAGGACACGGCTTTCCATTGAGGCTGGCCGCACCTGGGAAGAGAGGATTCGAATGGGTAAAATGGGTCGTGGAGGTCGAAGTAAATACGACGTCGAAGTGGTGGCAGCCTCCACTGCCCATACGGTGAGATCTTGCCGTACGAAGCCATCTTCCGCAAACACTGATAAATAAGGAACCAAAAAATGGCGACAGAGGAACAGATAATGGCCGTGCTCAACAGCCTCGCTACATATCCCGGCTGCTCGAGATGCGGGACCAGAATTCGATTCGGAGACATAGACTGCCCGCACTGTGGCCTGGACCTCGAAGATGGACTGCATCAGTGGGCCGAGCGTCTCGTGGACGAGATCCTTGGCTAAGAGCCTATCCGAAAACTGCCACGAATGGTTCGACAAGCTCTCCGCCGCAGCGGAGAGCGCGGTCAAAGGACGGTAGGACGTCCAAATGAGGTTTCCGGATAGGCTCTGAATAAAAGGGGTGGCACTGCAGCCACCCTTTTTCGTTACCTGACGTTGGGCCGTGGGATTGTGACTACGGCGAGATCGCCAGCGTCGACAGCAGCTTCTTTGTTGTCACGATGTGCTTGTTGAGGCGCAAGGCCTTCGGGTCGATGCCCATCGCCAGGCCAATTAGCTGCGGCAGGTGCAGGACCGGCATGTCTATCGGACGCTTTGCCGCTTTGGCCGCCGCCGGCTGAAAGCCGTCCAGATTCAGGTGGCACAAGGGGCATGGGGTGACCATCGCATCGGCGCCCAGGTCCTTGGCATCGAGGGTGTGATTGGCGACCATCTTCATGGAGTTTTCCTGATTGATGGTCAGTATTGGGAAGCCGCAGCAGAGCGTCTTGCCCGGATAGTCCACGACCGTGCCTCCGACAGCCTCGATCACCTGTTCCAACGAGTCCTCTCGTTCGGGGTGCTCGTCGAATCCCAACGCCGACGTTGGCCTTACGATGTAGCAGCCGTAGAACGGAGCGAACTTGAACCCCGTCAGCGGATTAACTACCAGGGATTTCAGCTTATCGATGCCGATCTCCTCGACGATTATCCACAGCAGGTGCTTCGGCTCCGTCGCGCCGGTGTAGCGAAGGCCCTCCTCGCTCAGGTCCTCGTTCACCTCGGCAAGGTAGTCGTCGTCCCCCATGAGGCGTTGGCTCGCCTGGGACATGACCCCCTGACATGTGCTGCATATCGTCATGATGGGCAGGTTGGCCCGCTCCGCGATGGCGGAATTACGCGCGTGTAGCGT
>JADFQF010000347.1 GCA_022561955.1 Chloroflexota bacterium
AGCTCGGAGGCTACGGCGGACCCCAGCATCGATAGCTCGCCCTGTAGTATCGGGTCTACGTTGGGTCCGACCGGGTCGACGAAGGGCGGCAATATCATACGCATGCCGGTGGATCGGGTCTGATGCAGGTCGTAGAGAATCTGCGGGTGCCAGGCGTTGAGGCAGTGCTCGACTACGAGTCTCGTCTCGGCCTGCGTGAACATGAACCAGTCGCGGTTGTTGTCGTGTCCGGTGTACTTCTGGTAAAGAAACGGGGGCATCGCGCCCTCGTAGCTGGTGCCGACGCTTGCGTCATACCACTCCTTGACGCTAATCAGGCCGTCGGGGTTGAGCGAGGGGAGCAAGAGCAGGATGACATTGTCCAGAATGCGCTTGACCCGCTCGTCGTCGCTGGTCGCCAGGTGGTGGCCCAGCAGAAGAGACATCTGCGTGGCGCCGACCTCCGTCGCGTGAATGCTGCACGAGATGGCGACTATGGTCTTTCCGTCCGCGATCAGCCTCTCGGCTTCGGCGTCGCTCGATATCGTGCGGGGGTCGGCAAGGCGGTCCTGAATGCTCCTGTGCTGCTCCAGTCGAGCCAGGTTTTCCGGCGAGGATATGGTGACCATGAGAAAGGGATTGCCTTCCGTCGATTCGCCGATTACCCGCGACTGCAGGCGGTCCGAGGCACCGTCCAGCAGCTTAAAATACTCCAGCACCTGCGGCCATCCGGCGAGCTTGCGGTCCTGCCCAACCTCAAAGCCCAGGAACTCTTTCGGGTTAAGTATCGATTTTGTTTCAGTTGACGTCATCTATAGAAAGAAAGGTCCCCTGTTGACACCAGAATCGATTGCGCATCCATATTATAGTGTGCAATCGATTATACAAAGGCGCACAGCCAGGGCGGGCCGCAGACCCGCCCTGCGTCGCGAACGAAAGAATATGCTTCATCTCCCTGAGCAGCTATTATGGCTTTATGTTGGGATTAAGTCGGAACATATTCCGTGGGTCGTACTTCTGTTTCAGAGTCACCAGGCGGTCGTAGTTCTCGCCGTACGATTTCGTCACGCGCTCCGGCTTGTCGTCGCCCGCAAGATGGTTAATGTACCCGCTGCCGTCGGTGATCTCCTCGACCCGGCCCCAATGATCGCGTGTCCACGCGATGTGGCGGTCGGACTCGGCGGGGTCGGTCCACTGCGTGACGATATTGAAGTCCCACTTGCTCTCTCGCGATCCAAAGGCGGTGTCGCCGAGCGGAACACGCGTCGCCGCTCCGTGTATGTTGAAGAACACGATCTGCGTCATGGGCGAGCTGAACGAGGACGCCGCCCCTATGAGCACGTCCAGAAGCTCGTCGTCGAGGGTCTTTGTGAACCCGGACTTCCAATACCGCTGAATGCCGTGTACCGCCATCGGGTCGTCCAACAAACCCTGTCGCGTCATATATGGCATCGGCTGAACGAGGTCTGCCAGCGGCTCGCCAAACTCCCGGGCGGGCGCCAGCACCTTTTCGCCTTCCTCTATCGGGCCGTTATAGCCCAGGATGAACGCGACGACGGGCTGTCCCTCCGGAGACGTGAGCATTCCAGCGTACGCCTCGGCCTCGTCGGGCAGATTGGATGAGAACTCGCGATAGAACTGAAGGACTTCCTTAGCCTTATCGAACGGGTGGAGCATGAGTCCTCCAAGCACCATGGGTCCGACCGGATGCAGCCTGTACTCGAAGGACGTTACGATACCGAAATTTCCACCACCGCCGCGAAGTCCCCAGAAGAGGTCTGCGTTCTCGTCTTTGCTGGCCTTCAGGAACTTTCCATCCGCGGTCACCAAGTCGAATGAGAGCACGTTGTCGATGCTGAGGCCGTGCTTACCCATTAGCCACCCCAGACCACCGCCGAGCGTCAGCCCTGCGATACCCGTGTTCGTGATGACCCCGCCGGTGGTGGCGAGGCCGAACGCCTGCGTGTCCTTGTCGAGGTCGCCCCATAGTACGCCCGCCTGCGCCTGGGCAGTCAGCGTTTCGGGATCGACCTGAACGCCCTTCATCTGTGACAGGTCGATGACGATACCGCCGTCGCACGTGCCATATCCGGCCGCGCTGTGGGCTCCACCGCGAATCGCGACCAGAATGTTATTCTCCCGCGCGAAGTTCACAGAGTCGATAACGTCGCCAACTCCCGCGCAACGGGCGATCAGGGCCGGGCGCCTGTCGATGTTGCCGTTCCACACCATTCGCGCTTGTTCGTAAGCATCGTGACCGCTCTGAATCACCTGCCCTCGCATTCTTGCCGAGAACTCGGCCACCGACTCTTCGCTAAGAGTGGCGCTTTCACCGTCAAGTGTCGCGACTTTCAGATCGACCATGTCCGCACCCCCAAGGAATGAATAATGACTTTAACCGCGATTTCCCAGATGGATTCAATACTCTCATAAACATGCCAAACTGAGATGGCTTTGACTGTACAATCGTTTGCAGATGTTGTCAATCGCCATCTGAGGTGCTCATTTCGTCCATAGTGACAAAAGAGTTCATGGAGTCAGGCAAGGAACGCCTCAGTCGAGACACGACCAGAGATGCCACTCGGCAGGAGATCAACGCCCTCAAACGGGACAACGCCGATCTGAAGCAGATGGTAGCTGAGCTGTCTCTTGAGTTACACCGTCTGAAAAAAACGGCGATACCGATGCTGGACGAAGGCCGCACCAGCCCCGATGCATCGGGGCCGACGAGAAGACCGAAGTACTGGAACGAGTCGAGGCCTCACCAGGCTCTAAACGCAGGGTCATGGCTGAGTTAGGCGTTCCCAAGAGCACCTACTATCGTTGGAGAGCGAGGCAGGGACAGGGAAGGCTGGAGGATCGATCATCCGGCATAAGCG
>JADFQF010000348.1 GCA_022561955.1 Chloroflexota bacterium
GCCTGGTGAGGGCTTCCGGTATGTATTTCTCATGGAGCCACTCCAGGTATTCGTTCTCGCCCTGTTCCGGCAGGTCGTACCAGATAGCCCAGATTCCTCGGTCCATTGTTTCTCCTCGCATCAATTAGAAAGGCTTTTGTCTTTTGCCTTGTCATACGCTTAACGAATGTCGCTTAGCTCAATTGGCCGAAAAAACCTCTTCTGCGAGCATCTTGGCCCGGCGCGCGTTCTGCGTTCCGATGTAGAACGTCTGCTGGAAGCAGAGCTCTCTTATCTGGTCCTGTGTGAGGCCCAGGCGAAGCGCCGCCCCGATGTAGGTACGAATCGCGGAGTCCGTTCCCATGACCATCAGGGCCGACAGCGTGCAGATGCAGCGGTCCTGCGTGCTCAGACCGGGCCGCGTCCAAATAGAGCCCCAGAGGTACTCGAGAAGGTACCTCTCCCAGTCCTGGTCCACCGCCTCGTCCTTATCGAAGCTTTTCCCCGCGTCGGGCCCCAGGACCTCGGTCCGTTTGGTCAGCCCTCGGCGATACAGGTCTTCGGGAGACTCCTGTGTATCGTAGACCTGGTACGGGTCGACCTGGATTCCCCGCTCGATAAAGACGTCGTTGGCTCGAAGGAGGGCGGTGTTGGCCATGGGCGCGCCGACATAGTAGATGAGCTGAAGCATCATCTCCACGATCTGCTCGGCCGAAAGGCCAACGTCCAGTCCGCTGAGAAGGTGGCCGTGCAGGTTGTCGTCCCTGCGAAGGGCGACCAGCGTGGACATTGTCGCCAGGCTTCGCTGCTCCATCGTGAGTCCGGGGCGGTTCCAGAGATAGCCGAAGCACGCCTCGCAGATTATGCGCCACTGATCGGGTGCGATCGCCTCCATTCTGGGATTGCCCAGCGGCGTGCCGTCGGCGTCCGCCCTTCCCAGGCCGGCCAATATGGGATAGCTGGACAGAAACCGCTCTTCCAATGTTGTCATACGGCTCTCCTAAGTGCTAATTCGGGTAGTCAAAAGATCGTTTGTTATCGCATTCGTGTCGCGGGTCTCGTCAGCGGGCGATGGGATTGAAGACCAGCCATCCAGCCGTCTCGCCGTTGTCGCTGCGCCACTCGTGCTCGGCATGCGGCGGCACAAGTATGGCGTCGCCCTCTCTGACGCGAAAGTCCACTCCGTCGCAGACGAGCGTACACGTGCCCTTGAGGATGTAGGCCTGGTGCTCCCAGGCGTGGGCGTGTGTTGGACTGGACTCGCCGGGTTCGAGTCCGCGATAGAACATCGTGTAGTTGATGGCGCCTTCGGCTGCCGTAAGGATGGGCCTGGCCGAGCCCGGACTCAAGTCGATGTCCGCGAGATTGAGTATCGTGGGCGGCTTCCCAGTCCCTTCGCCGCCTTCGTTCTGGGCTCCGCCGCTCTGAGCGGCCATGAGCGGGTTGACCTCGATGCGTTTTAGCAGGCCCTGTCCGCCGTTGTTGAGGGTATAGTGGTCGACGTCGCCCGGTATGAAAACGGCGTCGCCCGCCCTGACCGGATACTGGACGTCATCGCATAGCAGCGTACCCGAACCCTCGAGGATGAACACCTCGTGTTCCCACGGATGAATGTGGTGAGGGCTGGTCTTGCCGTCCTCTATCTCCAGGTATGTTAGGGTTACGGTGGGCGGGCCGTCGTCCAGCCAGATGAGCCTTGCCGACGGGCCTCCCGCCTGAAAGTTGCCTCGATAGTTCCTGATAACGGGCTCCAAAGTTTTGGCCTCCTCGTGTGTGCGTGCGGTGGGATTTTAGCAGAGTGCGAAGCGCCTATCAGTTTCAGACAGCACTCTAGGGCCACGCCGCCTTTAGGTGTGGTTGGCTATGTGAAAACGCGAGGGGGAGCTGCCGGCACTGGGACGCACAGGTGAGCCCTTTGATCGCCACTAGAGCAAGGCGCAATTGCCCTTTTTATGAAACACCCTGCTGAATGAAGTCGGCGGCGCGTTCGCCTATCATCATGGCGGTCACGTTGGTGTTGGCCCGCACCGTGTTGGGCATGATCGAGGCGTCGGCGATGCGCAGGCCTTCGATGCCGTGGACCCTGTTGTACTGGTCGACGACGGCCATTGGGTCTGAAGATGGTCCCATCTTGCAGGTGCCGCACAGGTGCTGTCCGGTCGTGACCTCGCGGGCGATCCAGGCGTCCAAGGCCTCGTCGGACTCCAGATCGCCGTCCAGGGGCTCTATGCGCTCCGCGACGATGGGGCTGAAGTCCTCGTGCTTGAACAGGTCTACGGCCATTCGGACGGCATCCCTCATCCGAGAGACGTCGTCGGGGTGCTCAAGCAGATGGAAATCCAGGAAGGGCTGTATGTTGGGGTCCAGCGAGGTAAGAGTAATCTCACCGCTGCTCGATGCCAGATATATCGAGCTGGTGATGCGAATTCCGAGGGATTCCAGCCTGCTGCCGCCTCGGTTGATTCTCTCTGGTGCGAAGGACGTCATCCACATCATCATGTCGTTCGGGTCGTTGGAGCCGGTCGAGGTATATCGAAGCCCGACCTGCAATCGCGGCGCAAGGCCGTCCAGGGTTATGCCCTCCTTGACCTTGCAGGTTATGAATATGAGCGGGTGGTCGCGGAAGTTCTTGCCGACGCCGGGAAGGTCGAGTACGACGGGGATACCCATGCTTTCGAGGTGCTGGGCAGGCCCCACGCCCGAAAGCATCAGGAGCTGCGGGTTGGCGATCGTGCCGCTGCTGAGCACGATCTCGTCCGCCTCGACGACGAACTTCTCCTCGCCGCTCTCCACCTCGACGCCGGTGACTCGATTGCCGTCGAATAGGAGGCGATGCGCCATGCAGCCCGCCCTGATCGTCAG
>JADFQF010000349.1 GCA_022561955.1 Chloroflexota bacterium
TGAGAAGAGGCGCTGCGACCTCACCCCCATTCCCCCCTCTCTGCGCGCGGAGAGGGGGCGAACTAGGCATAGCCTCGGCTTAGAGCTAATTGGGGGAGAGGTCGGCGCCCCCCGCCGCAATCCCGGTCGTTGCTCGAAGCGTATTGAAAACGTGCGCGCAACCGACGACTAATCCCTAAGAGCCATAACTGCCCCACTCACTGGGTTAGTTTCGATTGCCCGGCGATGTAGCCATTTATAGAATGAATGGCATATGGACGCTACTCGAAACATCCCCCTGATTTCCAGACTGGCGGGACCTGCCGCCTCCATAAGACGCGGTGCCGTAACGGCGGTCGCGGTCGCCGCCATACTCGGCGTGGCCCTGGCTCTGCGCCTGTACGGCCTGGACTGGGACGAAGGCTTTTCGTATACGCCCCACCCCGATGAGCGGGCCATTCTCTTCAACGTCGAGGAGCTGTCTCTCCCATCCCTTGGGGACCTTGGCGTTCTGCTCGACGCGGAGCGAAGCCCCTGGAACCCGAGGTGGTTTAACTACGGCAGCCTGCCCCTATACACGCTCAAGGGCATTCAGCTCGTTGGCTCGGCCCTGCCGGGGGAAGAGCTCCGAGACCTCCGCCTGCCCGGCCGGGCCATGTCCGCGCTGGCAGACGTCGTTGCGGTGGCGCTCGTCTTCCTCATAGGCCGAGGCATGTACGGGGCCAGGGTCGGATTGCTGGCGTCGGCACTGGTTGCCCTGGCGGTCATTCACATACAGCTGAGCCACTTCTTCGCCGTGGACACGCTGCAGGCCCTGTTCGCCGTGGCGACGCTGTATTATCTGTTTCGAGTGGCGAGACACGGCAGGCCCAGAGACTCCGTATTGGCCGGAGCCTTCATAGGGCTGGGACTGGCCACTAAAGTCAGCCAGGCGCCTATCATCGGGGCGTTCGTAGTCGCGCACCTCATGTACCTGCTCTCGATGAACGGTATCTCAGACGAAGACGGGCCGGGTTTCGAGGAGAGGCTGAAACGGGTCGTCAAGGGCATCGTCGCGGGCGGCGCGGTCTCACTGGCCCTGCTCTTTTTTACGCAGCCCTATGGCTTTCTGGACTACTCTCGCTTCCTCGCCGACGTCACCGAGCAGTCCGAGATGGTGCGGCGCATCAGGGACTACCCGTACACGCGGCAATACATCGACACGACGCCGTACCTCTACCAGATAAAGCAGCATATTACGTGGGGACTGGGCTGGCCCCTGGGCGTAGTGGCCTGGGCAGGACTGCTGTACGTATCGCTTCGCGGCATGCGGCCCCGGTACGGCGCGCTCTATCTGCTGGTCGGATGGGCCGTTCCCGCTGTTTTGCTCCTGGTCTCGACGGGCTTCTTCGTCATGTTCGTCGCCGCCGCCATCGCGCTGCTGGCCCTGGTGGCCACGCTTCCGGTCCGTCGCGAAGACACGCGGATGGACGTGCTTCTGCTGGCCTGGGTGGTGCCTCACTTCCTCATCACGGGCGCGTTCCAGGTAAAGTTCCTGCGCTACATGATCCCGATAACGCCGTTCCTGATTCTGTTCGGCTCCAGGATGATGTTCGCGGCGCTGGACCGCGTGAGTGGCTACAGGGTAAGTCTCCGCCCTCTGATGGTCGCGCTGATGGTGACGGTGGTCGGCGCCACGGCCTTCTACGCCGTCGCGTACACCGGCGTGTATGGACAGACGCATACCGCGGTGCGCGCCTCGGACTGGCTGAATCGCAACGCGCCCCAGGGTGCCGTGATACTGAAGGAGCACTGGGAAGAGGGGCTGCCGGACCTCCGGAAATTCGAGGTCCGCGAGCTGCCACTGTACGAGGTTGACGACGAGCAGAAGTTCGAGCTTCTCTCGGAGCGGCTTGCCGAGGCCGATTACATCGTGTTCTTCAGCAACAGGCTCTACGGCACGATTCCCAGGCTCCCGGACAGATACCCCGTCTCCTCCCGGTACTATAACGAGCTCTTCGGTGGACGGCTCGGCTACGAGCTGGTGCGGTTCGAGGCGACATATCCGGAGTTCCTGGGAGTCGGCTTCGTCGATGAGACGTTCGGCAGGTCCGACGTGCCCGTACCGGGCTCGCTGAGCGGGTTCAGTCCTTCGCCCATCACGCTGGACCTGGGTGTCGCCGACGAGAGCTTCACGGTCTACGACCATCCCAAGGTGCTCATATTCGAGAACATTCGGCGATTGGACTCAGAGACGATCAAGGGCAGAATCGAGGGATCAGAGCCCAAATACCCGACGAAGACGTTTAATTTCGATGAAAAGGTTGGACTGCTGCTTTCAGACGCCGATGCTGCCGCACAACAGAGCGGCGGAAGCTGGTCGGACATCGTGAGTCCCGACGGACTCGCCGCCAGGTTTCCCGTCCTGGGATGGCTGCTGGTCGTGGAGGTATTCGGGCTCATTGCCATACCCATAACCTTCCTGGTTTTCAGGCCGCTGGAAGACAGGGGCTACCTGTTTTCCAAGGCTATCGGCCTTCTCCTGGTGGGGCTCATCGTCTGGCTGCTCGCGAGCCTGCAGTGGCTGGCATTCTCCCGCACCTCCGTGGTGCTGGCGGCTGTGCTCCTGGCTGTGGTGTCGGGCATCCTGTTGGTGTCGCGCCGCGCCGAAATCTACGGCTTCGTCAGGTCTCGTTGGCGGCTCATGCTCATCGGCGAGGTCATCTTCCTCGCCGCCTTCTTCGCGTTCCTGATGATACGCATGGCCAACCCGGACCTTTGGCACCCGTTTCGGGGCGGGGAAAAGCCCATGGACTTTGCGTACCTGAACGCGGTGGTCCGTTCGAGCTACATGCCACCCTACGACCCGTGGTTTAGCGGC
>JADFQF010000350.1 GCA_022561955.1 Chloroflexota bacterium
GGAAGATGACCGAGGTGTTCAATGGAATGTTCTTGCCGGATGCCAATGACGAGATAAGAAACGAGGTCGTAAAAGGCGCAATCTCAATCCCCAAAGACATCGGGATCGAGGTCTACAGGGCTGCTCGCACCTACGAAAACGAGGGCCTCAAGGCGAACCTGAAAGCTTTGGATATCCCCAAGTTCGCGATAAACTCCAGTGAACTCGTGGACACCGACCTCGATGCCGCGAAGAAATACGGGGTCGAAGTTTGGCCGATCAAAGGTGTGGGCCACTTCGTCATGTTAGATGACCCGGAGGGGTTCAATGCGATCCTGGATGAAATTCTAGACCAGATTTCTGAAAAGGAAAACAACGTAGGAGGATGAATTGGTAGACCAGAAGACATCCGTATATGACCCGGCCGCGAAATATGAGGTCGACGTCTCCGATGTGGAGTATAGGGAAGGCGACGGCGAGTCCTGGCTGGCGAGAATCTACCAGCCGCAGGGCAGCGGGCCGTTTCCCGCCATACTCGACGTGCATGGCGGCGCCTGGAGCGGAGGCGGCCGCACCAGCGCGGAGCTGATCGACCTGGCCTTGGCCTCAACCGGCATCGTCGTCGCGGCGGTGGACTTCCGCGTCGCGCCGGAGCACCCCTACCCCGCCCAGGTGCAGGACGTTAACTACGCCACGCGCTGGCTGAAGGCAAACGTCTCCAGGTTCAACGCGTTGCCGCAAAATATCGGCGGGCTGGGCTCGTCCAGCGGCGGCCACACGGTCATGCTCAGCGCCATGCGTCCTCACGACGAGCGCTACGCTTCGATAACCTCGGCCGAGGTCGCCGGTCACGACGCCTCGCTGGACTACATCCTGGCTACGTGGCCCGTCCTGGACTCCTATGCCAGGTATCAGTACGCCAAGAGAGTAGGCCGAGCCGGCCTCATCGCCAATACCGAGGGCTATTTCCTGACCGAGGAGGCGATGCGAGAGGGCAATCCCCAGCTTATCCTCGAACGCGGCGAGAAGGTCGAGCTGCCTCCCACGCTGATCATACAGGGCACCGCCGACGACAACGTGCCCATGTCGATTCCCCACAGCTTCGTCGCGTCCTACAGGGCGGCGGGAGGACACGTCGAGCTCGAGGAGTTTCCCGACATGCATCACGGATTTGGCCGGGAGCAGAGCCAGGCGACCGACAGGGCCATCGAGCTCATGAAGACATTCATCGCGAAGCAGCTGTCGACGCAGGCAGCCGGAATTTAAGCGATAATTTCGGAGGCGGTCTCATGGAGAAGACGTATCTTCAACCAGGCACACTTCACGAGCCCTTCAGCAACTACTCCCACGGCATCGTCGTGGAGGGCGCAAAGAGGCTGATATTCTGCGCCGGTCAGGTCGCGGGCGACAAGGACGGCAACATCGTCGGCGAGGGGGACTTCGAGGCGCAGCAGCGGCAGGTCATGTCCAACCTCAAGGACGTACTTGCGGAGGCGGGCGCTACGCTGGCCGACGTCGTAAAGGTCACCCTCTATATCGTCAATCAGGACGACACCCCGAAGGCGCGGAACATCCTTAGAGAGCACTTCGCCGACAGCAAGCCCGCCAGCACCCTCTGCGTTTTGCGAGGCCTGGCCGACCCGCGATTCCTGGTCGAGGTGGAGGCGATGGCCGTTGTTTGATAGCATTTTGGATTGATCGGCAATTGATAATGGCTGTAGAAACGGGAGCAAGATCAATGCGAATAGCTGTAATGGGCTCCGGAGGTATGGGCGGCTACTTTGGCGGCATGTTGGCCAGGGCCGGCGAGGACGTTCATTTTATTGCGAGAGGCGCGCACCTTGAAGCCATGCAGGCCTCGGGGCTGACGTTGAAGACGAGCACGGTCGGCGAGTTTAACATCCCCGCCAAGGCAACGAGCGACCCTGCGGACATCGGCGCCGTTGACCTGGTCCTTTTCTGCGTAAAGCCTACGACACAGAGGAGATTGCCAACTTCATTAAGCCGCTCATAGGCGCCGACACGGTCGTGATGTCCCTCCAGAACGGCGTTGACAACGAGGAGATTATCGAAAACGCAATTGGTCCGGGCCACGTCATTGGCGCGGTCGCGTACGTCTCCGCCAAGATAGACTCACCCGGCGTCATCAGCGAAACATTCAATCGGAGTATCATCCTTGGCGAGCTAACTGGAGAGCACACGCCCCGCATTGAACAGATAACGAAGGCGTTTGAGGCAACCGGGCAGACAGTTGAAGTGCCGGATGACATTCGGGTCGCCATCTGGAGTAAGCTTCTGAGCATCACCACTATGTCTGCAATCACCTGTATTACGAGATTGCCCATGGGGCCAATATTCGCGTGCCCCGAAACAAGAGCCATGACACGCGGATTCTTGGTTGAAGGCATCGCCGTGGCCAGGGCGAACGCCATTACCATACCCGATGCTTTAGTGGATGAATTCATGGGGATATTCGATACTCTTCCCCCGACGTTCCGTGCCTCGATGTATCATGACCTGGCAAACGGGAGACGCATGGAGCTGGACGACATTATCGGCGTCGTAGTGAGACTGGGCGAGAAGCTGGGCGTGCCGACACCTCTGACCTTCGCCGCCTACGCATCGCTGAAACCGTATGCGAACGGCACACCGGCCACCCCGTCATAGACGTTTCAGGGCAGGATATCTTAAAATTAGTGCCATCGAATAAGAAAAACAGAAACCAATAGCTAGGAGGGCTAATATATGGCGTTTGTAAGGGTATACACGGGCGAAGACGGTAACTCGCATTTCGAGGAGATGACCCTGGAGTCACACCCGTTCCTGGCCGAGATGACCACGGCCACGGGCGTACAGT
>JADFQF010000351.1 GCA_022561955.1 Chloroflexota bacterium
GTCGGCTCGCTATGCCGGATCGAACTTGGACCAGCCCTCTTCTTCCACTGGTGCGAGACCGATGTTCCCGGCAAGCACCGCCTCGTTGAACCGCCCTGCCCCTTACAGCGCGAAGCCTCAAGTCGGTATAGAGGACCGTCTGGGCTATGAAATATGCGGGCGTCACGACGATGGTTGCAACAAGAAAGCCAATGATCGGTATCAAGTTTATGAAGGACATTGCAAAGTTAATTAGCATTGCGACTGAGATAAATCCGAGCACCCGCCACCAGTTGCCATTAACCAGTTCGGAGCTTCGACTTAAACATGCGAGAGGTCTTCTGTCTTCGAGAATCGCCACCTGTAACACAAAAAACCATCGGACTCCGAGATACGCGAGAGGCAATATTAGGTGGATAACGGCTCTGGCAACTATGCCCAGCTTGTCAATTACGGCACCCAGCGCGAAGATTATGATCATGATGGCGCCAATGGGGACAAAGACAGCAAGGAAGGCGCCGAGCATCGGAAAGAACCTTCGTCGCGTCAGTATGAATGCTTGACGAACATTCACGGGCTGGCCAGCGTAATGTTGGCAGATCGCGTGGGTCACGACACCCTCGAATATGACAAAGACTGATGCCATGGCGAAGACGACGAAAGCAGAACCGGGGAGAATTATCCCCAACATGGTCCCAAATGAGGAATCCTCTCGGTACACGCCATATGACACCAAGAAAAATAAGCCGATCACAGAACCACCGATTACGAATAAGGCGGGAATCTGTACAAGCGTGGAAATTGAAACTATCTTCCAGAAGTTACTTCTGTAGAAGCTCCACGTGTCTGAGATAACTCCTGCCAGGTTCTTCGTAGATAGCTTCATTGTCATCGTCGCGCCTCCTGCATCCAGGTGTCGCCGGGTCCCTATAGGATTGGGCCGATTTTTTGTCTGGCGTGTCAATCTGTCAATTATCGTTGGAGCTACAAAGCGGCGCGAGGCGCATCCCAACACGCATGTCGTTCTCGACGTATAATGTCCGTCACGTGGGATAAGCCATGCTGAAATTCCTGCGGGATACTTATTTACGTAGCGTTGCTATGTCCGGCGTCCTGCAATCAGGCTGAAAATATGAAAATAACCGACATTCGAATAGACGTAATAAAGAGGGAGCTTCCGGCCACGGGCCTGGATTCGGACCTGGGCCGCTTCTCCGGCACGACCGAACAGGGCGTCCTGAGAATCACGACCGACGACGGCATCGAGGGAAACTGCTTCGTCGGCGACTTTCGGACGGGCGGCCACCGACAGTTCGACCAGATTCTGAACATACTCAAGCCGGAGCTCATGGGGCGGGACGCCGGCGAACGTGAGTGGCTCTGGGACCGCCTGAGCATCCTGATGCACCGGCGCGGCCTGGGCATGGCGTCGTGGGCGCCCGTGGACGTGGCCCTGTGGGACATCGCCGGCAAGCAGGCGGGGGTGCCCGTCTACAAGCTCCTGGGGACGCAGCGGTACGAGACGGAGGTCTACGCGACGTATCCTCCTCGTCACGAGTCTTCGGAAGGATACGTTAGAGAGGCAAAGGAGCTGCTCGACCAGGGGTTTCGCGCGTACAAGATTCATCCCGGCGTCATGAGCACCCGCGATGCCATCGAGACCGTGGAGCGGGTCCGCGCCACGGTCGGCGACGACATGCGTCTCATGTTCGACCCCAACGGCGGCTACGGCTTCCGTAAGGCCTTCGACATCGGCAAGGCGTTGGACGCCAACGGCTGTTTCTGGTATGAGGACCCGGTGCCCTGGCACGACTTCGACGCCATTTCGGAGCTCAGCCGCAGACTGGACGTCCCCCTGTGCATGAGCGACTCACCCGAGTTGCAGTTCCAGAACGGCGCGCACATGGTCCGGCTAAAGGCATCCCGCCTGGTGCGAGGCACGGCCAGAAAGCTCGGCATCACCGGCCTCAAAAAGCTGTGCTCCCTGGCTGAGGGGTTCGGCATGAACTGTGAGATAGGCACGGCGGGCAACTCTCTTCTAAATGCGGCCAACCTGCACGTCATCTTCTCCGTAGCCAACTGCGATTTCTTCGAATACTGGATGCCCCAGGCGGCGCACCAGTTCGGACTCGTCGACGACGTCTCGCTGAACGAACGCAACGTAATCGAAGCGCCCGAAAAGCCGGGGCTCGGCTACGAGCTGGACTGGGATTTTCTGGATTCTCACAAGATTGCAACCCTGGAGTGAGGTCGGATATCGTGCAATCGAACTCTGAGACCGGCTCTGAAGCTGAGCTAGACAGATACCGATTCGACTGGGGCGAGCTCCCGGAGATCACCACCGGGCTGCCTGGCACCGGGGGTGAGACTCGACGCGAGCCCGAGGACTTCAGGGTCGTCGAGATACCCAGCTATTTGCCTTCCGGCGAGGGCTCCCATGCGTACGCCCTCGTCGAAAAACGCGGCCTGGCGACACTGGACGTCGTGAAGGCGCTGCAAGACCGTGGCGTCCCCGAGCGTGCCGTCGGCTTCGCAGGAAGAAAGGACAAGCATGCGGTCACACGCCAGTGGTTCAGCGTGCGTGAGGAGTACGAAGAAGAGCTCCACTCCTTAATAGACGTCGAGGGCATCAGCATCCTGGAAAGGTCGCGGCACACGAACAAGCTGGGGCTGGGACACCTGAGGGCGAACCAGTTCGAGATTCGCGTCCGCAATCCCGTTCCGGACTGGAAGCGCATTTCGTCGGCAGTCCTGGAGAGAATCGCGTCGTTCGGTCTGCCAAACTACTTTGGCCCCCAGCGATTCGGGAGTTTCAACGACAACGCGATCGAAGCCGTTCGCCTCGCT
>JADFQF010000352.1 GCA_022561955.1 Chloroflexota bacterium
GAAGCGACCTGAACAACACTCGCGCCGCCTCTCGCTCTTCGGAATTAAGGTTGACGTTGCGGCTGCTCATGGCAAGCCCGTCCGCCTCCCTCACCGTTGGGCAGACTATGACCTCCGCGCCCAGATTGAGGTCGCGGCTCAACCGCTTGATTACCAGGCACTGCTGCGCGTCCTTTTGTCCGAAGTAGACCCTGTCCGGGCGCACGATGGTCAGCAGCTTGCAGACGACCGTCGCCACGCCTCGAAAATGGCCGGGGCGATGTCCGCCTTCGAGCCGCTCGGCGATGCTGCCGACATCGACGTAGGTGTCGAAGCCGTCGGGGTACATCTCGCCTGCATCGGGTGCGAATACCAGCTCCACGCCCGCCCCTTCGAGCTTGCTGAGGTCTGAATCCATGTCGCGGGGGTAGGCGCCATAGTCTTCGTTGGGGCCGAACTGCGACGGGTTGACGAATATGCTGACGGCGACGGTCGCGTTATCTTCGCGCGCGCGCTTCACGAGGGACATGTGGCCTTCGTGAAGGAAGCCCATAGTTGGCACCAGGCCCATGGGTTTTTTGGCCAGGGCATGGGCCTGTCTGAATTCGTTTACGGTTTCGATGACTTTCATAGTGGTGTTGGGAGCAGGGACGAGCTTACCCCCTCTAAATCTCCCCCTTCAAAAGGTGGAGACCATGAACGACTCCCCCTCCCTCTAACTCCCTCCCACGCCGGGGAGGGAGAATTATCCCTACTACTCTCAAATATATTTGCATTTATCCGGCAGAATATTTGCGAAACCCGGCTATGCCAACTCCGCGCGGCGGCCCGTGAGCTCGTCGACGGCCTCCGGCTTCATGAAGAAGCTCTGCTCGTCCGTCGGGAAGCTTTCTTCACCTACGTCCGAGACGTAATCCGATACCGCGGACCTGATGGTCTCGGCCAGGTCCGCGTACTTACGGGCGTGCTTGGGCGTGAAGTCGCTGAACAGTCCCAGCAGATCGTGGAACACCTGTACCTGGCCGTCGCAGTGCACGCCCGCGCCGATGCCGATCGTAGGTATAGACAGCCGTTCGGAGATAAGACGGCCAAGCTGCGCGGGGACCGTCTCCAACACGATGGCGTACGCGCCGGCCTCTTCCAGCGCCTTGGCGTCCTCCATCATCTCGACCGCCGCCTCGGGGGTGCGTCCCTGCACCCGATAGCCGCCCAGCTGGTTCACCGCCTGGGGAGTCAGGCCGATGTGCCCCATTACCGGAATCCCGCACTGCACCATCTTGTGCACCGTATCGGCCATGTAGCGGCCGCCCTCGAGCTTCACAGACTGGCATCCGCCCTCCTTCAGCAGGCGTCCCGCGTTGCGAAGGGCTTCGGCGACGTCTGCCTGGTAGCTCAGGAAGGGCAGGTCTCCGACGATGTGCGCTCGTTCCGTCCCGCGCACTACCGCCTTGATGTGGTGGACCATCTCGTCCATGGTGACGGGCACTGTGGAGTCGTACCCCAACATGACGTTCCCAAGACTGTCGCCCACCAGTATGATGGGCATTCCCGCCTGCTCTACCAGCTTCGCGGCGGTATAGTCGTAGGCGGTTATCATGGCGAACTTCTCGCCCCTCTTTTTCATCTGCTTCAGATCTCGAATGGTGACGCGCATGTCGGTACCTCCTTTTGGTACAGACGCCCCTCCGCATGCCGGGCGTCGAAAAGTGAGGGCCTACGTCGAGCTCTTGCCGTTCAATCTAGTTTTTGAATCCGATTATCAGGGTCGATATCTCGTCGGCCGTACTCTGGTCGAGCCCCTTCTCTATGGCGTAGGGAAGACCCGCCAATGCCAGCTCGCAGTACATCGGCAGTATCTCGGGGAAGCGGGCCTCGAGCACCTCCAGATGCTTGCGGACTGTGCCGACATCTCCACGTGGGTACGGGCCCGCAACGGCGTCGGGGATGCCGGACGTCTCCAGGTTGTTCGCGACCGCCCGCATCATGGGCACGAGCGCCTTAACGCCGTCGGCCCTGTCGTAGTCGAACTTCTCCCATACCTGTGCGGCTATGGCTGCCAGACAGGTCAGCAGGTTGCCCATCAGAACGCCGCTGAGATGGTACAAGACCTTGTCCTCGGCATTCAAGAATATGGGATTAGCGCCTATATTGCGCGCCATCTCGCCCAGATACGTCCTCATTGCATCGTCGCCCTCGATGCCGAAGGTGATGCCTGGAATACTTTTAATGCCGTTTTCGACGGAGGAGAAGGCCTGAAATGGGTGGAACGCACCGGGGAGGGCTCCGCTCTCTGATGATTTGTCCAGCACATCCAGGGAGGCCGCGCCGGAGCAGTGCACGACGCCCTGTCCTTGACGCCACTCGCCCGCAGCCACTATCTGTCCGATTGCACCGTCAGACGTCGTGATGAAGACCACCTCGCAGGCGTCGATCAGCCCTTGATAGCTGGGGTGCGCCTCGCAACCGTCGATGCGAGCGGCAAGCTCCTCTGCGGAGGAATAGGTGCGGTTGGCCACGCCCTTTATCGAATAGCCCGCGTTGGCAAGGGTTATGGCAAGCGTGCCGCCCACCTTGCCTGCGCCGATGAAGCCCAAGCTCGAGCCCTTGTCGAATGCAGCCACTACTTACTCAACTCCATTACGCCGGGGACACCGCCGATGCCCCTGGCCTTTTCGACGCCCCTGACTATCGCCCAGGCCACACACTGCACGCCGGCGGCCAGTACCTGGTCGATCTGAAATTCGCCGACATGGGCGCCCGTGGACAGCGCGAATAGGGTATCACCGTCGCCCATCAGGTGTGCCGGACGCACGGCGAGGGCGATGCCGTCGTGGGCTATTGACG
>JADFQF010000353.1 GCA_022561955.1 Chloroflexota bacterium
TATATAATCACCGTCCCTATTATTATACCGCTCACGGAGCGAGTATCGATGCCTTATCCGGTTTCGGAGACCCTGGTAGGGCGCTGAAAAGGTCTTTCGACCACAGCCCTGACTCCCTTTCAGATAAGGAAAGAGAAGAAATTTGTATCTGAGGGCGTCGCTTGGACTCCCGGCGATTCGTCTGAGGCGGACTGCACTACTCCCTATTCTCATCGGCCTGCTAATCCTCCACGATGAAGTTGAAGGCCAACGGACTGACTACAAGGAAGACGGCATCGAAGACCGCCAACAGGGATATCCACCGGGTCAGGTCGCCTCCGGTGTCACCACGGATTACGGCCCCCGACGCCTCGACGGCTGCGATTATCACGGGCGCCACCACGGGGAAGAAGAGGATCGGCAGCATGACCTCCCGAGAGCGCGTGTTGACGGCCATGGCCGAAAACACGGTGCCAACGGCCGATATTCCCAGCGTTGCCAGAACTGCGATCGGTATCAGGCCCGGCTCCAATAGCGAGAAGTTGTAGAGCACGGCGAAGACCGGAAATATGATGATCTCCACGATCAGCATGAAGAGGAAATTGCCCAGCATCTTTCCAAAATAGATCGTGTCTCTGCCCACGGGCGTCAGGAGCAGCCCGTGGATGTTGCCCCTGTCCTTCTCCAGCGCGAACGACCGATTTAGACCGAGGACTCCGCCGAATGTGAAGGCCACCCACAGTATTCCCGGCGCGACGTAGGTCACCGTCTGGGGCGTCGGGCTGATGGCGAAGTTAAAGATTACGATGACGAGCAGCGCGAAGACCAGCACGGATACGATGATGTCCTTGGTCCTCAGCTCGAGGAGAATGTCCTTCCACAGCAGGGCCAGGACAGGCCCCCAGAATCGGCTAAGCCAGCTCATTCGGAGACGCCCGTGTATCGAAAATAGGCCTCTCGCATCTCTGCGGCCGCGGTCGACTTGCCCGACTCCTCGTGGGCGATTCGGCCTCCCGAGAGTATGGCCACGCGGTCCGCCAACGCCAGCCCACGCTCCAGGTTGTGGGTCGTCATCAGGACGGTCCTCATGGGCGTTTCCCGGTCCGTAATGACGGCGTCCAGCAAGGTCAGGGCCTCCTGGTCGAGTCCGCTTTCCGGCTCGTCCATGATGAGGACGAGAGGGTCGTGCAGCAACGCCCTGGCGATGCTAAACCGCTTCTGCATGCCGTGGGAAAGGGTGCCGACCTTCTGGTCGAGGCGAGACGTCATGCCCAGCTTTTCGGTCACCGTGCGCACGCGTTCGTCGATCGAGTCCAGACGAAACATGCGGGCGTAAAAGCTGAGGTTCTCGTATCCGGTGAGGTCGGGATACAGCAGGCTGTCGTGCGTGACCACGCCGATGACCCTGCGTATTCGCTCGCCGCTTCGCGATGTGGACAGATTGGCGATGCGAATGGTGCCCTCGTCTGGTCTGGTCAGCGTGGCCAGGGTCTTTATGAGGGTGGTCTTGCCCGAGCCGTTGGGGCCAAGAATCGCGATGACTTCACCCCAACGCACCTTCAGGTCCAGACCGCGCAGCACCAGCGTGCGTCCGTAGGACTTCGTCAGTCCCTTCACCTCGATTGCGAGCTCCCGACCCGTGTCGTCTGAAGCGGATTGGCTATCCACCGGCGTTCCCTTTTCTTCGTTGGCATGTGAATGTAGTATAAAGGAAGCGATCGACACAACGAAGGACAGGGCCGGTCCGAATTGAGGTGAGGCGGATGGCTTCCATTCAGGAGCTCCAGGAACAGTACGAGAATCTCAACGAGCGATTCGACATGGAACCGGAAGCCAAGATCAATCCCGAGTGCCTGCTCGCCTTCGACTACGAATACCCCGGTCAAGACGCAGAGGTCGCTATCGACTCCGACGAGTTTGCGGCGGTGTGCCCGTGGACGGGACTCCCCGATTACGGCACGATCGAAATCAGATACGTTCCCAACCGTCTCTGCATCGAGCTGAAATCCCTGAAGTACTACCTCTTCTCCTACACGAACGTCGGCATCGTGCAGGAGCACGCCGCAAACCGAATCTTGCAGGACCTGGTGAAGGCGTGCGATCCCCTGAGCATGGAGATAACGCTCGATTACAACGTGCGGGGAGGACTGCACACCAAGGTAAAGGTCCGTCACGAGAAGAGTTAGAGGATTTAGAAACGAATCGACCTCACCCCTGAATCCCCTCTCCGTCGACGGAGAGGGGACGATGTGGGCATAGTATCGACCCAAGAAGGCATAGGGGAGAGGTTTCGTGATCACTCAGAGGAACAGGAATTAAATGACAAGCTACGGCGTTACGCTGCTGTCCGGCGGGCTCGATTCCACGACGGTGACTGCGTATGCCAGGGACCGCGTCGATAGGCTGTCCGCGCTCACCTTCTACTACGGGCAGACCCACAGCAAAGAGGTAGACTGCGCCAAGACCATCGCCGGTCTTCTAGGAGTCGAGCACAAGCTTTTGGACATCTCCTTTCTGGGAGAGGTCGCCTGGTACTCCGCGCTCACGAACCCAGACCAGTTTCCCATCCCTCAGAACAGGGACGCAGCGGAGGAGATTGGCTTCGGCATACCGATAACCTACGTGCCGCTGCGAAACACTATATTCCTGTCGCTTTCGGCGGCCTATCTCGAGAGCCAGGTGCTATACGCCATCGAGATGGAGGGCGTGAACGCCAAAGATATCGAGGCCTACATCTATCTCGCCCCAAACGCCATCGACTACAGCGGATACCCCGACTGCCGTCCCGAGTACTACGAGAAGATCACGCCGGCCCTGGAGTACGGCAGCAAGCTATGGAC
>JADFQF010000354.1 GCA_022561955.1 Chloroflexota bacterium
GTTTCTCTCTTCCTGCGTCATGGTATTTTCTCCTTTCGTTATTATGATTTAACTCTTATGGTCGTCCAGAATTTCGCGTTAAACTTGGTCGGATTTTTTCCCGCGGTCGAAGAGCATCTTCGAACCATGCCGCGGACCCGGCCAGCTTTTTCAAGGCGTCGGAGGCCGGTCCCGACCTGCGATACTGTAAGGCCCTCGATCCAATTCTCGGAGATGGCGCCGGCGGTCTGGCCGTCCCAATTCCAATGGTCGGTCGTCGCCTCGCGAAGAGCCTCGAAGATCCGGTCGTCGTTTTCTTTTGTTGTTGTTTCTCTCATACTTCTATAATACCCGACTTGCTGGGTTATTGTCAAGCAAAATAGTACCTTTTCGATTTATTTTCGAGGCCAAAATATGTCGCTTATTACGGTCACGTCCGAAGACCCGACCTTCCCGAAAGAGAATCTTATCGACGGCGATTACTCGGCGCCTTTTCGTTTTAATTCTCTGGCCGGCGGGACGATTGAGATCGACTTCCTGGTATACCTTCGAATCATCCCTGAATTCGCGGACAGGGCCGTACTGGTGGTTGAGGATTACCTGTCAGCGGTGGAAGGCCTGGCCACGACGACTCTGCGCGCCGTTGTCGGCGAGATGAACCTCGATCCGCAGTCCGAGCAGGTCGCTCAGCGATTGATAGCCGCCTTGCAAACGATGAGGGATCAAACGGTTCCAAAGGATGTGACCGGGGACGTTCTCGAATCACACCTTCGTCAGATGATCGCCCGCTGCCTTGCACACGGCGCTCAGCCAGTCCTGATGACCTATCCGGAGTTGGACCCTTTTTCCGTGGTACTGAAGCTGGGCCGCGAAACAGATGTCGAGCTTGTCGATATGCGGCTACCATTCCAAGCGGCGGCCCGCACTCAGAACAGGGAGCAACTCTTCGTCCCGGATGGTCACTGCGCCGACGGCGGCTACGTCAACACGGGCCGGAATCTCTGCGGCGTCGAGCCCGGACAGCCTGCCCTGGAGCTGGCGAAGGCCGTGGCCGGGTCGGAGGGACTCACATTTGCCGGGCTCATGTCAATTGAGCGGGCAGACCTCGACGGCGACAAGCAGGCCGAGAGGTCCAAGCAGAGCATTCAGAGGCTCCTGGACACGAGGGAGCTTCTGGAATCCAACGGCCTGAGCGTCGACATCGTCAGCATCGGCGGCACGCACGACTACGAGATCGCGGGCGCCACGGCTGGCGTCACCGAGGTCCCCGCCGGCGCCTATGCGCTGATGGACGCTCGGCATGGGCCGCATCGGCCCCAGCTGACTCCCGCGGCGAGAGTGATGGCCACGGTCACCAGCAGGCCCGAGCCGGGCGTAGTCATACTGGATTCGGGCAAGAAGGCCATCGGCGACGACACGGGCATGCCGTTGGCCGAGGCGCTGCCGGACCACACGGTCGCGGCCTTGAGCGCAGAGCATGGCCGGCTGATGGTCGAGGACGGCGACAGCGACCTGAAGCTGGGCGACAAGGTCTGGCTCACGCCCTGGGACCTGGGCGGCAGCGCCAACGTCTACGACTTCATGCAGGGCGTACGCAACGGAAGGCTGGAGGCGGTGCTCGATATATCCGCACGCGGACGCTACCGGTAATTTCGTAATAAAGGGGAGCCCACTAATGGACAACTATCGACCGGAGATCGGGACTAGCCTAAATGACCTGGACACGCCTTGCCTGGTGGTGGACCTGGACGCGATGGAGCACAACTTTGACGTCATCGCCGAGACCTACCGGGACACCGAGTGCAAGATGCGGACACATACCAAGAACCTCAAGAGCCCGCTGCTGGCCCACATGCAGATAAGGGCCGGAGGCACGCTGGGCGGCGTCTGCACCGCGAAGGTCGCGGAGGCGGAGGTGATGGTCGAGGGCGGCATAGACGATATTCTCATTCCCAACCAGATCGTCACGAAGGACAAGATCACCCGGCTCTGCACGCTGGCGAAGCGGGCCAAGATGATGGTCTCCGTCGATAGCACCCAGAACCTCCGGGACATCTCCGCCACGGCGGACAGACTCGGAGCCACGGTGGGCGTGGTGATAGAGATGGACACGACGATGCACCGGGCGGGCGCTCGCAGCACGGAGCAGGGCATCGAGCTCGCGAAGCTGGCCGAGGAGCTCCCCGGCATTCGATTCAAGGGCGTGATGTGTCATCAGGGCGCGCCCGGCAGCGCACCGGACAGGGAGACGAGGTTCATCGAGGGCCGCAAGGTGATGCAGATGGCCCTGGACCTCAAGGACGCCATCGAGGCGGAAGGCATAACCGTCGAGGTCGTGTCGGCGGCGGAGACGTGGACGTATGACGTCGCCGCTTCGATGCCCGGCATCACCGAGGTCGAGGGCGGCACCTACGCGCTCATGGCCCACAACTACGCCTTCATGGACGAGTTCGAAATCTCGGCGAAGATTCTCGGCACGGTGGTGAGCACGCCGAGGCCGGGCATAGCCATTGGCGACACGGGCTCGAGGTGCCTGGGCTCCCCCGGCGGAGTCATGCCCATCGTAGACGGCCGTCCCGGCATGACCGTGGATGGACTGGACGCCGAGCACATCGTGTTGAAGTCGGAGGGTGAGAATCCTCTGAAGGTGGGAGACAAGTTCCTCCTGGTGTCGGGTCAGCAGGACATCATGGTCAACCGCTGGGACCAGTACATCGCGGTGCGCAACGGAGCGGTGGAGGCCGTGTGGGACATCCCGGGCCGCGGCTGCCACAACTAGGCTGGACTTTGTACATTCCGAATGAGCCCCAACACGAAGCGGTATAGCGGATA
>JADFQF010000355.1 GCA_022561955.1 Chloroflexota bacterium
GACGGGTACAGGCCGGCAAGCTTTCTTCAGGCGAAGGGAGCAATGGAGGTAGGCCTGGAGTTTCACTCTCTATCGAAGAGTTACAATATGAAGGGATGCAGCTTGGGCATGGCGGTGGGAAACGCCGAAATGATCGCGGCCCTCATGATAATCAAGTCCAACCTGGACTCGGGCGTTCCCAACGCGGTCCAGTATATGGGTATAGAGGCCATGAGCAGCCCCCAGTCGACGATTGACGACCGACACGGAATTTGACCGCATCGGAGGGATCGCGTCGTCCAGGTAATGCGGGATATCGGTCTCCACGTCGATCCGCCCAAGGCGAGCCTCTACGTATGGGCAAGGGTCCCGGAGGGCTACAGCTCGGCCCGGTTCACCGAGTTCCTTCTGGAGGAGGGCGATATCGTGGTCACGCCGGGCAACGGCTACGGGAAGTACGGAGAAGGCTATATCAGGCTGTCTCTGACGATCCCCGATGCGGACATGGAAAAGGGGCTCGAGCGGATGGCCGGCTTGAAGATTCCGCCTGCATAGTAAATACTGGCTGTAGACGAGGACGAAGAAATAGCTAAGAAGATTATTTCGACCAGACCCAGACCCGAAAGGGCGTACCTAGTGGGTGCCGAGTTCAGGGGGCGCTCCGGTATCTTGCGCGCCGAGGACTCGCTGGCGGAGTTGGCGGAGTTGGCGCGCACGGCCCGCGCCGTCGTCATTGGCTCGACGATCCAGCGGCTGAACAAGCCAACGCAGGTCTACATCGGCAAGGGCAAGCTCGATGAGCTCAAGGAGATCGCACGGTCGAAAAAGGTGGATACCTTCATCTTCGACGACGAGCTATCGCCCACGCAGCAGCGAAACCTGGAGAACGCATTTGTCGACGTGAAGGTGATCGATCGCACCGCGCTCATTCTAGATGTCTTCTCGCAGCGCGCGAGCACCAGGGAGGGCCGCCTCCAGGTGGAGTTGGCGCAGCATGAATATCTTCTTCCGAGACTGGCCGGCCAGTGGACCCACCTGGAACGTCTCGGGGGCGGTATCGGCACGAGAGGACCGGGTGAGTCCCAGATCGAGACCGACCGCAGGTTGGTTCGGACGCGCATCCTGAAGATCAAGAAGGACCTGAACAACATCAGGCGCCATCGCTCGCTCTATCGCGCCAGGAGGAAGGACTCGCGCGTGCCGGTGGCATCGCTCGTCGGCTACACGAACGCCGGCAAGAGCACGCTGCTCAACAAGCTGACGGGCGCCGGAGTATCAGTCGAGGACAAGCTGTTCTCCACCCTCGACCCGGTCACGCGACGCATAGAGACCCCCCAGGGGCGAGACGTGCTGCTGACCGATACGGTGGGCTTCATCCAGAAGCTGCCGACCTTGGTCGTCGCGGCGTTCAGGGCCACACTGGAGGAGGTCCAGGAGTCCTCGCTGATACTGCACGTGCTCGACATCACTCACGCAAACGCCGCTGAACACACCGAGGTGGTCGAGCAGATACTCGGTGAGCTTGGGCTGTTGGACAAGCCCAGAATACTGGTGCTCAACAAGATCGACCTCCTGGAACCGCTGGAAGGGGCTGAGTCCCGTGAACCCATCCAGGGAATGGCGTCTTCCAAACAGAAGGTGGTATTCACCTCGGCCCAGACCGGAGAAGGAATGGACCGGCTGCTTGCGGAGATCGATGGGCTGCTGTCTGAGATCGGAGTGGAATCCAGGTCTTCGGTCCAAGGCTGGGAGGAGTTCGTTCGGAGGCCGGGCTGATGCCCGGCGGGGTCGATTGATGGGGAAGCGGTCCGATAGTTCCTACGCCGATGTTCGCACTATATTAGTTATGTAAATTACAGGTGTGATTCAGACAGCCCGCAGCGCCGGTAGCAAGGCTGTTTTACATAATAAGTGTATGGCGAATATAGAACGCCGGTTAGGGTCAGGCCACGACCCGGATGATTCCCGCCCTGTGGAGCGCCAGCACAAGGTCCATGCCGGAGTCCTCAATTCTTGTGCTGTTGAATGTAACCGAGGTAAATGCCTCGTGGCCCGATGGTCCTGACGCACTGTCGACAAACAGAATGACTTTTTCTCCGTACAACACCGATGCTGCTCCCATGTGAAATAAGAGATCTTGATTGTCTTGGGGGCCTGGACCGGTCTGTTGGTCAGCGTCGATTACGAACACGGCTGCCGTGCAACTCTTCATCTCTTCGGCCACATGCTCTGAGACCGGCCGGCCCTCCTGATTGGATAGCTCCGAGGAGTTGCTCGGCACCTGGAACTGGTCCAGAAGCGAGATCAGGTATTTCCCGGCTTCGGAATGCGCTCCATGGCATACAAAGACTTTGCCCTCGACCGGTTGACTTATCGTTTGGCTTTGCTCGGGCGGCGAAGGGTCTGGGAGTCTAGCCGCGCCTGTGATAGCGTCTTCACGGGTCTTATCGGTCGTCGAGGCGCTGACGGTGCTCAAGTCGACGATGAGACCGTCTTTCGACTCACGCAGCACGCCGGAATAGAGGCCGTTGTCCTTGATTATCTGCAAGCACTCCGAGGTCAGCTCCTGGTTGACATCGAGTTCGCGTCGAAGCAGGTTCCGGGCATACGTGTCCTCGGGAAGGCGCTTGCCGTTCAGGAGGTCGTAGAAGCGCGCGAATATGTCCGGATAGGTAGCGGCCTCGACCAGGGCCTTGCTTCGCTCCTCCTGGCCCTTGGGAGCCACGATCGCCTCTCCCAGCGGTGTGAGGCTGATATTTGCGTCGGCGTAGCCGCCCTGGGTGAGTCCATACTTGGCAGATGAGTTCAGTCGCATCGTGAATGCACTGCT
>JADFQF010000356.1 GCA_022561955.1 Chloroflexota bacterium
CTCCGACACTCGAGCCTGCTTCAGGTGGTCAAGTCGCTGGGACCTGCCGCCGCGCCCTTCCTGGCCCGCGTGTTCAGGTCCGGTGGCTGACATCCTGCAGCCTTGAAATCAGCGCCCAGCAGTCTTTGCCACTTCGAGTCTCTCGCCGATTGCTGTCTGAGGTCTACTCGGCAAGCATCTGGTGCAGTATCGCCATCCGCGTGATCAGGGCGTTCTCCGACTGCCGATAGAAGGCCAGCCTTTCGTCCTTGACTTCGACGGCGAAGTCGCCGCTCCGCTGCATTGGGTCCAGGATTATGCAGCCGGGCTTCAGCCTGGACATGAACTCCTCGTCGATGTGAAGATTCACCTGGCTGCGGGCCTGGAGCAGCTGCGCGTGCGCCACGGTCCTGGGCGCGTTCAGGTAGATGGCGTCGGCGTCCTCGACGGCCTCGATATCTTTTTCAGTAGTGAGCTCGAGCTTTCTCTCTTCGCAGAGCGACGCAACCCCGGGGTCGATGTTTCCGCTCATGGGTATGAGAGTCACCCTCACGTCGTCGAACAGGGACAGGCCCTTCAAGAGCGCGCTCACGTTCCTGTGTTCGAGACGACCCACGACGGCGATGGTCTTCCCGTCGATCTTCCCAGCTCTCTGTGGATCGTGTAGAGGTCCGCCAGGGCCTGAGTCGGGTGATCGTCCAGGCTGCCGCCGTTGATGACCGGCATCGCGTCCGTGGCCTCGGCCCTCTCGATGACGCCGGCGTCGCTGCTGCGGACGACGACCACGTCCACGTGCAGGCTGGCCAGAAGTTCGATGACGTTATCGATGAAGTTGGGCGTCGTCACCGGGAAGAACTGCGACGCGTCCTCGGTGTGGTAGGCCTGGCCGCCCAGCAGTCCAATGGCGCGCTCGAAGGAGGTCCTGGTCAGGAAGCTTGGCTCGTAGAAGAGACAGTACAGGGCGCGGCCGGCGAGCTCTCGGCTGCTGCCCGATATCTTTCTCAGCTCGTCGCAGAGCGGGAAGACCTTCTTCTCGATCCACTCTCTTTCTAGCCGGGTCGTGTCGGTCAAGTGAGAATACTTGGGCATCATGCCTCCATCGATTCATCCAACAAAGGGTTCTGTCGCCGGTAGAGATTGTAGCACCACGCCGGCCCCGCGTCGTATTTTTCGATCCCAAAGTCGAGCGATTCCGCTGCAGCCGTGCAACGACTTCGGTGTGGGCGGGCTTCAGGAAAAACGCCGGCGCTATCGCCAGGCAGCGCGGATAGACGACGATCTCGATCAAAGATGGGTTGCCGTTGTATCCGAAGAGTCCCTTCAGCAGTCCGCCAAAAAGGCCCCTCTCGTCGATTACACCGTTGATGTCCCAGACGTGCTCCACGAATATGAAGAGGTATCCGGCCGCTCGGTTGCGTTGGGGCTTACCCGCGAATAGAATACGCAGCGACGACGAACAGTGCTCGGCATTTCAAGAAATTCAAATACCATTATCACGATAATTGGCATCTCGCCACCAACCTCAATTTAGGAGGAGCCACTTGTTAGAAAGGTTTAAGGTCCCCGAGGACATCGCCGTGAGAGTCAAGGAAGCGCCTCTGCGGGAGACGGTCACGAGCGTATTCAAGAAGATGGGCCTTCCCGATGAGGACTGCGAGCTTGCCACCGACGTACTCGTGAGCGCCGACATGAGAGGCGTCGAGACCCACGGCGTGTCCAACATGCTGCGGTCCTACGTCAACGGCTATAACGACGGCACGCTGAATCGACGGCCCAACTGGAAGATCGTGCGGGAGACGCCCGCCACGGCCAACATAGACTCGGACAGGGGCCTCGGCGTCATAGTCGTTCCCAAGGCGATGGAGATCGCCATCGAAAAGGCGCGAAAGGTCGGCGTGGGCATGGTGACGATCAGCAACGGAAGGCACCTGGGAATGGCGTCCTATCACGCCATGATGGCACTGGAGCACGACATGATCGGGACCTGCATGACCTCCTGCCCTCCCAGCGTGCTGCCGACTTTCGGCGCGGAGCCGCGACTGGGTACGAACCCCATCGCCCTGGCCGCTCCGGCCGACAAGGAGCCGCCCTTCGTCTTCGATGCCGCGACCAGCACCGTGGCCGGAAACAAGCTCGGCCTCGCCCGGAGACTGGAGCACGATCTCATGGCCGGCTGGGTAGGCGATGCTGAAGGCACGCCGATCATGGAGGAGGTGCCGCCGCCGGTGCCCGGCTATGAGGGCCGCGCGACGTCCTTCTTGCTGCCGGTGGGCAGCACTCGCGAGCTGGGGTCGCACAAGGGCTACGGCTTCGCCTGCATCGTGGACATCCTCGGAGGGGTGCTGTCCGGAGGCGGCTATGGAGTCAGCCCCGGCCGGCCCAACTTCGGGCACTACGTCGCCGCGTACAGCATCGAGGCCTTCATGGACACCGCCGAGTTCAAGCGGACCATGGATGAGTGGATCCATATGCTGGAGTCCACCAAGCCCGCCAAGGGCCACGACCGCGTGCTGTATCCAGGCAGGCCCGAGGCCGAATCGGAGATCGACCGCGCGGCCAACGGCATCCCGTTCCACCCCGAGGTCATCGAGTGGTTCCGCGACATCTGCGGGGAGCTGGATATACCGTACATCCTGACTTAGAATTCATCTCAAAAAGGTGGACAGCGTTTTCCCCCTCCTTGAGAAGGAGGGGTTGGGGGAGGTCAACGCGACACGATACTTCAATGGAGCCGGTGAAAAGACCCCCTGTGGTCCCCCTTCGTAATGGGGACGGTGGTTTCCCCCTGCTCGAAAGGCAGGGTCAGAGGGCGTCGAATGCGACAC
>JADFQF010000016.1 GCA_022561955.1 Chloroflexota bacterium
CGTGCCCAGGAAGCGCAGCAGGGATAGGCCGCCTTGTTGGCAAAGCACGTTGAGCTCGGCCAGGAGCTCGCCCGTGCCGGAGCTGTCCTTCACTCCGACCACGGCCTGCTCGCTGGCCAAAGTCGCTATCGTGCCCGGCGCCACGGCCGTCTTCACCGTCTGCGGGATGTTGTACACCCACAGCGGCATGCCGACCCGACTGCGAATGTGGCGGAAGTGGTCCAGGATTTCGTCCTGGGCGTTGGGATAGTAGTACGGCGGCGTTGCGGCTATGCCGTCCATGCCCATCTCCTGCACCTCCAGGGCCATGTTGATGGAGAGCTGCGTGCTGCCGCCCGAGACGTTGCAGATTATCGGCAAACGGCCCGCGACTTCGTCCACGACCGTCTCCATGCTGACCAGACGCTCCCGGTCCGTGAGATTCGCGAACTCGCCGGTCGTCCCAGAGACCCAAATGCCGTGGACGCCGCTGTCTATCAGGTAATTGACCATGCGTCGAAGCGACGGCACGTCGACTGTCTCGTCTGGTTTCAGCGGAGTGATTATCGGGACAACCACGCCCTTGATTGCTGTATCTGCCATATCGTCCTCTCCTAATTACTGCGGTCGGTCTGATTTCGGTCGAGACACCCTTTTGGCCGGGTCTGGATAATCACGACAGGCCGACACCACTTGTTTCATGGCGTCGGCCTGTGTCTTCTTCTCGGCCTTGGACTGCGGAGGCATGCGCTCAGGCGTATCTTGCCCCACCTCCTATGGCCGGCAGGAAGTGGACCTCGCTGTTGTCTCCCACCTTTTCGAGCATGCCCATCGTGCCAACCTCGCCGTCGACGGCGACATTTATGTTGGGCTTTATCTGGTTGTTTTCCACCAGGCGCTCTTTCAGACCTGGATACAGCCGCGCAAGGTTCTCGACGATCTGGCGGACGGTGGAGCCTTCTACCTCCACCGTCTTATTACCGTCTGTCACGTTCTGCATCAAGGAAGGTATGTAGACGACAGCCATCTTGTTACTTCTTGCTGTCCCAGGTCGCCTTCATTATGGCGACGGGGCTGATCGGTAGGTCCGCCATTCGCACGCCTATGGCGCCGTGGACCGCGTTGGCGACCGCCGGCGTCGGAGGCACGATATTGGCCTCGCCGACGCCCCTCACGCCGTAGGGATGGTCCGGGCTCGGCACCTCTACGATCACAGTGTCGATCATGGGCGTGTCGAGGCTGGTCGGCATGCGGTAGTCGAGAAGCGACGTGTTCGCCATGGCGCCGTCGTCGGTCATGAAGTACTCTTCGTTCAGCGCCCAGCCGATGCCCTGCACGCTTCCTCCCTGCATCTGTCCCTCGACGTAGCTCGGATGGATGGCCTTGCCTGCGTCCTGCACGGTGGTGAACCGGAGAACGGTAGTCTTGCCGGTCTCCGGGTCGATCTCAACGTCCACGATGTTGCCGCAGAACGAGCCTCCGCCCGCGCCGACACCTCCGGCGACGATGTTGGCTCTGCCCACAATGCTGCCGCCGCTGCCCTGCATCTGGCCCGCCAGCTCCTTGAAGGTCATCTTGAGCTCGGGGTCGGACTTGGACTGGAATACGCCGTCGGCAAGCTCGATGGTGTCTGCGTCGACGTCCCATATACTCGCGGCGCGCTCAATCATCTGGCGCTTTATGTCCTGGGCGGCTTCGTAAGAGGCCCAGCCCGTGGCGTAGGTCGTACGGCTGCCGCCGGTCACACCGGTGTAGCCGATTGAGTCGGTGTCTACTACTGAGGGTCGAACATCCTCCATTGCAATGCCAAGGACCTCCGCGGCCTGCATGGATATGGACGCCCTCGTACCGCCGATGTCGGTCGAGCCTTCCACGAGCGCTATGGTGCCGTCGGCGTTTACGGCGATGTTGCAGCTGGACTCCAGGCCGACATTGAACCAGTAGCCAATTGCGACTCCGCGACCCTGATTCGGTCCGCTAAGAGGCGTGTTGTAATGCGGATGGCTCTTCATCGCCTCCAGCACCTCAACGCAACCTATGCGCACGTGCGCCGGGCCGTGAGCCTGGCGAGTGCCCTCCTTCGCGGCGTTCTTCAACCGAAAGTCGATCGGGTCGATTCCCAGCTTCAGTGCCATCTCGTCTATGGCCTGCTCGACGGCGAAGGCTGCGTTGGGTGCACCCGGCGCCCTGTATGGCGCGGACTTAGGCTTGTTGTTCACGACATCGTAGCCGTCGATCAGTACGTTTTCGACGTCGTAAGCAGCGAAGACGCACATGGCGGCGGCGGCAACTGGAGAGCCTGGGAATCCTCCCGCCTCAAATGCCAGATACGCCTGGAGTGCCGTTATCGTACCGTCGTTTTTCGTGCCGATCTTGATGCGCATGGAGGTGCCGCTGGTGGGGCCGGTTGACTCGAATACCTCCGCCCGACTCATGACGATCTTCACCGCGTGTCCGGTCTTCTTGGATAGCAGTGCGGCCACGGGCTCCCCGTAGACAGGAATCTTGCCGCCGAACCCACCGCCGATCTCCATCGGCGTTACCTTGATTTGGGACACCGGTATGTCGAGAATGCCGGCGACGGCGTCACGCACCGTGAATGCGCCCTGCGTGCTGCACCAGATATGCAATCTGCCGTCGTTGTTCCACAGCGCGGTTGCGTTCTGAGGCTCGATGTAGCCCTGATGCACGGTCTTGGTCGTGTACTCTCGCTCGACTATCTGGTCGGCCTCATTGAAGCCCTTCTCGACATCTCCCTTGACGTGCTGAAAATGAGAGGCGACGTTGCTGACCTTGTCGGTCTTTTCGCCCAGCTCCTCCGTGGTCAGGCCCTCGTGAAGTATGGGAGCGCCCTCTTTCATGGCATCGGGCGCCGTCATAACCGAAGGCAAGACCTCATAGTCGACGTCGATGAGCTTCAGAGCTTCCTCCGCGACGTGGGGGCTGTTCGCCGCGACCGCGGCGATGGGATGCCCTTTGTAGAGGGCCTTGTCGTGCGCCAGTATGTTGTCGCGGGCGTAGTCAGGTGAGCCGTCACTTTTCTGTGGCAGGTCTTTGCCGGAGACGACGGCCTTGACTCCGGGCAGGGCCTCCGCCTTGCTCGTGTCTATGGACCTGATGCGAGCGTGGGCGTGAGGACTGCGCAGCACCTTGCCGTGCAGCAGGCCCGCCGTATCGAAGTCCGCTCCGTACAGTGCGCGTCCTGTTACCTTGTCCGCGCCGTCGGGGCGAATAGGCCGGGTGCCGATTACCTTATAGTCGACGCTCGATAAGACGACATTTCGCTCGTAGTCTGCAGTGGTCATACGCTAGCCTCCTGCATTTTTTCGGCGGCGTGCTGTACCGCGCGAACGATCTTGTCGTACCCGGTGCAGCGGCACAGGTTATTGGCCAACCAGAACCTGATCTCGTGCTCGGTGGGGTTTGGGTTCTCCTCCAACAGTGCCTTTGACGCCACAATGAAGCCCGGCGTGCAGATACCGCACTGAAGCGCCGCGTCCTCTAGGAACGCGAGCTGTACGGGGTGCAGAGTGCTGCCCTGGGCGATTCCCTCAATTGTCGTTATCTCCTTGCCCTCGACTTCTACGCCAAGGACGAGGCACGCCGTGACGATTCTGCCGTCCAGCGATACGGTGCAAGCGCCGCAGTTGCCGTCGTTGCACCCTTCCTTGGTGCCCGTGAGCCCAATTATGTCTCGAAGACACTCCAGCAGGCTCTGGCGAGGTTCGCAAAGGAAGTCAACGTGTTCGCCGTTGATGATTGTCTGTACGTATGTCTTTGCTGGCATCTATGTTAGGCCTCCCTGGCTCTCTCGATAGCAGTAGTCAAAGCTCGTCGGGTCAGAACTTCGCACAGATGGGTGCGATACTCCGCCGTGCCGCGCATGTCGGATATGGGTTTTGCCGCGTCCCTGGCGATCTCGGCGGCGATCTGGATGCTCTCCGCATTTGCCGGCTTGCCGACCAATGCGTCACCCGCGGCCTTTACGTATAGCGGCGTCGGCGCAACCGAGGCCAGGGATATTCGTGCCGACTTGATGTTGCCGTTCTCAAGAATGACAGACACGCCGGCGCCGGCCACTGCGATGTCCATCTCGTTCCTGGGTATGAAGCGAATGTAGTTGGCGCCCATCCCGCTCTGAGGAGCCGGGAAATGGATGGAAACCAAAATCTCGCCACGGCCGAGTACGTTGCTGCCCGGTCCCGTGCAGAAGTCCTCGACGGCGACGTCACGCGTGCCGTTGGGACCCGCGATATGGGCAGTCGCCCCAAGGGCGATCATGGCGGGAATGGAGTCCGCGCTGGGAGTGGAGTTGCAGAGGTTGCCGCCAAGGGAGGCCCTTCCCTGGATCTGCGTGCCGCCAATGAGGGAGGCGCAGTCTATCAGGCCGGGGTAGGCATTCCTTATCGCGCTGTTGCCGTAAATGCGATAACAGGGGACCGCCGCACCAAGGGTCAGCCCCTGCTCGGGATCGTAGGTTATCTCGTTAAGCTCGGGGAGATTTTTCACATCCACCACGAGGTCTACTTCCCAGCGGCCGGCCCTCAACTGCACCAGAAGGTCGGTGCCGCCTGCCATGGGTCTGGCTCTGTCACCCGCCTCGTTCAGCAGGTCAACGGCTTCCCTTACAGAATGGGGGCTCTCATAGTCTATCCAATTCAATAGCCCACCTCCTTTCGTTACCTATCACTTCTCTACTTAATAAAATTGATCTCTTTTTGGATCTTTAGGCTTCTAGATTGTCGAAACTCAACCCTCTGAATATCGGTCTGACGAAATTTAATTCGACTCGCCACATTCAAGAATTGAGATTCCTGAGAATGACCAACCCAGGCGGGTCTCCGGAAAGCGTATCCGCAAGGTGGGACAGGCTAAAATGCCATTCGCGACCAATTGCCGTGAGAACGGCAACAGTATATCAGAGACGGATTTTTTGAACAACGCGTAACTCTATTCCCTGAAAATAATGAGAACCTGCCTGCGTCGTCAAGTCTGCGTCACATCCCATCGGGCCTCGTGCCGGTGACGCCTTCTCTATCCATTCGGTCGATGTCCTCCCGCTTCATGCCCAGCAGATCGCCGTAAACGAAAGTGTTGTGCTCGCCAAGCCGTGGCGAATGCCCGCGAACTCGGCCAGGGGTGCCGGACATCTTCCACGCGACGCCGGGCAAAAAGTATGGCCCTGTCGAAGGATGGTCCACCAGCTCCAGCAGGCCCCGCTCCTGGTAGTGCGGGTCGTTGAAGATATCCTCGCCCTTGAAGACCACGGTGGCGGCGACCTCTTCATTCTGCAGAGCATGCATGAGCTCGTTGGCGTCGGAGACCCGGGTCCATGCCGAGATGATCTCGTCGAGTTCGTCGTGGTTTTCGCACCGAGAGAGCAGGTCTGCATACCTACTATCGGCGGCCAGCTCCTCTCGGCCCATCACCCGGCATAACGCCGTCCATCCTTCGTCCGACGTGACTGAGATCGCGATCCAGCTGTCGTCGCCTCTGCATGGGTAGACGCCTTGAGGCGAGAACGTTGGATGACGGTTTCCTAGATTGGAGGGATTTTCTCCGGTCAGCTGAAACCCGAGGATGTGCTCGCCTATCACCGATATCGACGACTCCAGCTGGGAAACGTCGATAAACATTCCCTTGCCGGTGCGCCTCCTATAAAAGAGGGCGGAGAGGACCGCCCCGGCGGCATGCGCCCCGCTGATGGGGTCGCCGAAATTGACGCCCGACTTTACCGGCGTGTCCTCGCCCAGATAACCGTTCATCGACGCGATTCCGCCGAGCTGCTCTTGCCCGATGCCGTACTGGATGAAGTCTTTCCACGGTCCGGAGTTCCCGAACGCGGGCATCGAGACCATAATCAGGTCGGGCCTGATCTCCCGCAGCCTTTCGTATCCGAGTCCCCGGCGCTCCATTGCCCCCGCGCGAAAATTTTCGATTACGACGTCGCTGATGCTCACCAGCTCTTCGATGACTCTCCTGCCGTCGGCGTGGCGCACATCCGCGGTTATGCCGTACTTGCTCAGGTGAAGCGTGTTGAACCAGCCGCTTCGATTCCAGGGGTCGTCACCCTGTTCGCCGTCGGGGAGGTTGCCGGAGCCTACGATCGTACGGTGTGGGTCCCAAGCATGGGTCGACTCGACCTTAATGACCTCCGCCCCCATGTCGGCGAGGAGCTTCGTGGCGTGGGGCCCCGCCCAGATGCGAGAGAAGTCCAGTATGCGGATGTCTTCGAGGGCGGCAGGCACTAGCGCATGCCCTCGGGCGTCCATCTCTGGGCAACGTCGATGCAGCGCATGAATTCGACGTTGGTGTGGGAGCGGATGTGCTGTATCAGCCGTTCCAGCACGATCATCTTGGCGAGCCTGCCCGTGTGCTGCGGGTGCATGGTCAGGCTGAAGGCGCTCCCGTACTGGTACGCCCCGTCGAACTCCCATTCCCACGCCGTGTAGACGTCGCCGGGCGTATTCATAGCGCCCGCTCCGCGATTGAACGCGTAGAAATGCGCGTCGTCGTTGGCCCAATCGATGGGCAGCTCCACGAGCTGTCCCTTGGGCGTATCGACGAAGTATGGCGCGTCGTGCCCCATGAGGCTGGAGTCGTAAACGAAGTCTCGCTCCGCCATGAATTCCAATGAGTGCTCGCTCAGCTCCCAGGACGGGGAGCGATAGCCCAAAGGCCGCCGGCCCGTAATGCCCTCGAGAATTTCCAGGCCCTGGTCCAGGACCTCGGCCTCGCGTTTGGCTCCCAGCGTCGCCGGGGGCTCATGCATGTAGCCGTGGTGTCCCACCTCGTGCCCTCTGCCTACTATATCCTTGACCGTATCCTCGTTTCGCTCGGCGATGTAGCCGGGCACGAAGAACGAGGCCTTGATGTCGTATCTGTCCAGGAGGTCCATTATGCGGAAGACGCCGACGCTGGTGCCGAACTCGGCGCGCGATAGCTGGCTGGGCCTCTGTGCCGCCTCCGGCGTGCGATAGAGCAGTCCCGACACGCCGTCGAGATCGAAGGAAAGCATTACCACGCATTTCGTATCGCCGGGCCAAATTCCGCTCATCAGAAGCTCCTTAAGACATCAGTCGAATATATGCGTGCGCTCTTACGATTCATGAATGCAGCTGTCTGTGAGCAAAAAACCGTTCATGGTGAGCAAGAATGCCGTTTGTGGTGAGCCTGTCGAACCATCCCCCTCATCCCAGCCTTCTCCTCCGATATAAGTATCGGAGTCCGATGCGTCGGACCGCCAGGGGAGAAGGAGTTTTCGATACGACAAATAAAGAAATGTGCATAGCCGCAAGGTTTATATCTAAAAAGCCTCGGTGCTGAGAATGCTCACGAGACGATTCAAAAGGTCGGGACAGCCGCTAACTTGCGCGATACCAAAATATGACTTTCTTCGACTCCCTGGCGAGTCATGCACGCTCGGAACGTGAGTATAGAGTGGCGGAAGGGTGATGTCAATCGAGCAGATGTCGGGAGCCTGCATCGGACATGAGGAGGGGCCTTCTGAGTAGCGGCCGTCGCGCCTCGTCGGGGGCTTGTTCGATGCCGCGAAGGCAGCCGGGCGGCCCAAGTGATCAGATCAAGCCGTCGGGCAGGCGCACGGTCATCGAGCCTCTTTCCAGGTCGACGTCTAATATGACGTCCTCGAGGGCGGGTATCAGGACGTCTCTTCGTCCTTCGAGGCGTACGACATACACGTCGTTGGCGCCGGTCTCGATTATCTCGTGGACCTTCCCAAGATTCTCGCCCTCATGGGAAAGGACGTTGAGGCCAAGCACCTGAAAGTGGTAATAAGAGCCCTGCGGCGGGGGCGAGACCTGCTCCGGGGTGACGGTGATTTCCTGGCCGCGAAGAAGCTCCGCCTGATTTCTGTCGTTGACGATGTCGAGCTTCACGACCATGCCGCCGCGAACCCGACGGGAGCGCTGGACCCTGGTGGACTCATTCTTGACGTGGACGATATTGCCTGGCTCGAACCTGTCCGGAGCATCGGAGAGAAGGTCGATCTTGACGTCGCCGTGGATGCCCCATGCCCCCTTGATTCGGCCCACGACGATCCTCGAATCGGATGGAGACGGTCTGTCTCGGCGGCTGGAATCAGGGGAGGTTTCCACGGTCTTTGGCGGGGTGTTTTCGGGAGATTGTGAAGATGGTCTAGACGATCTCAAGTATCGCGCGGGTGCCTTGTTTGACGGCGGCAACCCGGAGGAGCACTCGAATGGACTGAGCGACGCGCCCCTGTCTTCCGATTACTTTACCCTTGTCGTCCGCGGCTACTTCGAGCCGCAGGATAACTCTCCCGTCCTCCTCTTCTTCTGTGACCTTCACCTCATCGGGATAGGAAGCAATGGATTTCGCGATGTACTCGACTAGCTCTCTCATGTAGCCTTGACTTTCTCCAGCGTCCCCATGTTCCTGAGCATTCGCTCCACCGCCTCGGAGGGTTGGGCGCCTTGCCGAAGCCACTTCAGCGCCTTCTCCTCGTCTATGACGATGGTCGGCGGGTCAGTCCGGGGATTGTAGTGACCGATATGGTCTACGAACGCGCCGTCTCGAGCGGCCCTGGAGTCCGCGACCACGACGCGATAGCTGGGTTGGTTCTTGGCGCCGGTGCGCCTGAGCCTGATTCTAAGCATGTACGTATCACTTCCATTGGTCTTGAGTTTTGCGTGCTTTATATTTATTTATAGATTAGATACTTGTGATTGCCTAAGATTGGCTCGCAGCTATTACGAATACCGCGTATAAACTTAGGCCGAATCTTAGCCTCACTAATGTTGGTTGTCAACACGACATGGGTCGCTAGTTCCGGTTTTGGGATCAGCACTACTCGGCGTAACGGACTAATTCCGCCCGTGGGCGGTACTCTCGCGGAAGGACAGGGCGGGCGCGAAATGACCCATCGGCGTCTGTTTACAAGCCAATGGTATCTTTCGGAGGATTGCGGCTACTTCGGATGTGCTCGGTGATGAATAATTTGAATGAGTCCGCACCACCACGGAATTGAATGCCAGTGGGCCATCTGAACGTGATGTTCGACCATTGCACCCAACGAGTCGAGGCACTTCTCGCAACCTACCCTGCCTTCCCAAAAAGAATGGAAATAGCTCTGTTTATTAAGATTACCTAACTGTTCTGGGCAGCATAAAGCTGTTTCATGATACGGGACTTTCTTCGGGCCGCGGTGTTTGGATGAATTACGCCCTTCTGAGCGGCCTTATCCAACGCGACTGCGGCATCGTGAGCGGCCGTCGCCGCCTCGTCGATATCGCCGGCATCCATGGCCCGCCGCGCCTTGGTCACGAAGTTCTTGGCCATCGTCCGAAGCGGCTGATTCCGCAGGCGTTTTCGCTCTGCGACCCGTGCTGTCTTTGCGCTTGGCAACTTGTTCGAGACCTCCTCAGGAATGTTGCGTCAAGACCTGGCGCGGCTCACGCCTATCACGCCCCTGACGCCCTCTAGCTTGGAAAACAGTCTGTCCAACTGGTCTATCCCCGTGACGTAAACCGTAAGAGATATGAGGCTCACGTCCTCGGACTCTTCGGATACACAACTAGTAATGTTAACACGTTCCTCTGAAACAAGGGAGGTAATATCGCGCAGCAATCCAACGCGGTCCAGCGCCTCCACGGATATACGGACCGGGTAGAAGGTCTTTGTCTTGCCCCAGTTGACCGGTATCAGACGCTCGGTCTCCGTTTCGTGCGCTATATTCGGGCAACTCTTTCTGTGCACCGTCACGCCCCTGGCGCGGGTGACATATCCGATGATGTCGTCGCCCTGAATCGGGGTGCAGCAATGTCCCATCCGAGTCAGAAGGTCTCCCACTCCCAGGACCTCGATGCCCGAGGCCGGACCGCTTGTCGGCACCGAAGTCTGCGGCTCGAACTCCGGCTTCACCTCCTGGGACGACAGCTTGTTGACGACCTGGGATACCGTAATCGACCCGCTGCCAAGCTCGGCCATGAAGTCGTCCACCGAGTCCAGCTTCATGAGCTTGGCCAGCTCTTCATCCTCGATGGTCTTCGTGAGTCTGCGGAGCTGACGCTGGAAGATCTCCCTCCCGCTCTGGATGTTGGTCTGTCTTTCCTGCCTGTTGTGCCACTGCCGAATCTTGGCCCTGGCAGAGCTGGTGTGGACGTAGCCCAGGTTAACGTTCAGCCAGTCCATGCTGGGGCCGCGAACGGTCTTGCTCGTCATGATCTCCACGGTGTCGCCGTTCTGGAGCTGATAGGTCAGCGGGACCAGCTTTCCGTTGACCTTCGCGCCGATGCAGCGATGACCGATGTCCGTGTGAATGCGATAGGCGAAATCCAGGGACGTAGCACCGGCGGGAAGCTCTTTCAGCTCCCCGGCGGGCGTATAGACGAAGACCTGGTTCTGGAAGATGTCGGTCTTGAAGGACTCGACGAACTCCTCCGCTCCGCTGACTTCTCGCTGCCACTCCAGGAGCTGCCTGAGCCACGTCATCTTCTCTTCGAACGCGACGTCGGAGTTCACGCCTTCCTTATAGAGCCAGTGGGCCGCGACCCCGTACTCGGAGACCCTGTGCATGTCGTGGGTGCGAATCTGCACCTCCACGGGGTGGGCGTCTACGCACAGCACGGTCGTGTGAAGGGACTGGTAGAGATTGTCCTTGGGGTTGGCGATATAGTCGTCGAACTGTCCGGGCAGCGGACGCCATTTGGAATGGACAACGCCCAGGGCCGCATAGCAATCGTTCACTTCGTTTACGAGAACGCGCAGCGCGAAGAGGTCGTAGATCTCGTCTACCCCCATGTTCTGCTCCGCGTACTTTTGGATCTTCTTATGAATGCTGTAAAGGTGCTTGGGCCGTCCCGTCACCTCGGCGGCGATGCCCACATTCTCGAGCTCTGCTTGCAGTATGCCTCGGACCTGCTCGGTGTACTCCTCTCTGTCCTGTCGCGTCGAGCTTATGAGCTTGGAGAAATCCTTGTAAGCGCCGGCGTCCAGGTATTGGAAAGACAGG
>JADFQF010000357.1 GCA_022561955.1 Chloroflexota bacterium
CTCTAATTTCCCTCGTCCGCCTTTGGACTAGTAGTCCATCGGAGGCATTGCGGGCGCCGCCGCGGGACTATCTTCCTTGATGTCGGTGATGAGGGTCTCCGTCGTCAGCACCATGGAGGCGACGCTGGCAGCGTTCTCAATGGCGGCACGTGTGACCTTTGCAGGATCCATGATGCCGCGCTCCATCAAGTGGGTGAATTCGCCGACCTCGGCGTCGTAGCCCCAGTCGCCCTCGCTCTTGAGACTCTCGGAGAGGATGACCTCGCCGGATACGCCGGTGTTCTCCGCGATGAGCTTTAAGGGCTGCTCCAGGGCTTTGCTCAGGATGTTAACGCCCGTGGCCTCGTCGCCTTTTAGGTCCATCTTGGTCAGGGCGTCGCGAGCGCGGATCAGGGAGAGTCCGCCACCGGGAACGATTCCCTCTTCGACCGCCGCTCGGGTGGCCGATAGCGCGTCCTCTACCCTCTGCTTCTTCTCCCGGAGCTCCACCTCGGTCGCTGCGCCCACCTTGATGATGGCGACGCCGCCGGACAGCTTGGCGAGCCGCTCCTGGAGCTTCTCGCGATCGAAGTCCGAAGTCGTCTCGTCGACCTGGGCCTTGATCTGGTTGATTCGGCCCTGAATGTTTGCCTCGGTGCCTCCTCCGTCCACGAAAGTGGTCTCTTCCTTAGTGGCCACGACACGTCGCGCCTTGCCAAGGTCCTCGACCGTTACGGAATCGAGCTTGCGGCCTACCTCTTCGCTGATGACCGTGCCGCCCGTGAGGATCGCCATGTCTTCGAGCATGGCCTTGCGTCGGTCGCCAAACCCGGGGGCCTTGATTGCCAGGACGCTGAGGGTGCCCCGAAGCTTGTTTACGACCAGCGTGGCCAGCGCCTCGCCGTCGATGTCCTCAGCTACGATAACGACGTTCTTGCTGACCTGAAGAATCTTCTCCAGCGCGGGAAGAATATCGGTTACGGCTGAAATCTTCTTGTCCGTGATCAGGATGAGGGGCTCCTCGATGACCGTCTCCATCCTGTCCTGGTCGGTAATGAAGTAGGGGGAGATGTAGCCGCGGTCGATCTGCATGCCATCCACGAACTCCTGCTCGTAGCTCAGGCCCTTGGACTCTTCCACGGTGATGACGCCGTCCTTGCCGACCTTCTCCATGACGTCGGCGATCATGTTGCCCATCTCATCGTCGTGGGCGGATAGGGACGCGATCTGCCCGATCTGTACTCTGCCCTCCACGGGAATAGACATCTCGGCGATCTGGTCTCGAAGGGCGACCACGGCCTTTTCGATTCCACGCTTGAGGGCCATGGGATTTGCGCCGGCCGCGATGTTCTTGAAACCTTCGTGGACAATAGCCTGCGACAGGACTGTAGCGGTAGTCGTGCCGTCACCGGCCACGTCGTTCGTCTTGCTGGCGGCCTCTTTGAGGAGCTGCGCGCCCATATTTTCGAACGGGTCTTCCAGCTCGATCTCCTTGGCGATCGTAACGCCGTCACTGCAGACCTGGGGCGGACCGAACTTCTTGTCGAGAACGACGTTCCGTCCCCTGGGGCCTAGCGTCACGCCGACCGTGTTTGCCATGATGTCGATTCCGCGCTTCATGGCGGCTCGCGCTTCCTCACTAAATGTGAGTTGCTTGGGCATTTTTACCTCCTTGAATTATTACGGGGTTCTCGGGTCTTAGTTACATCTTGAAAAGAATGTCGTCCTCGCGAAGTACGAGATACTCGATGTCGCCCTCTTTGTATTCCGTTCCCGCGTACTTGGAGTAGACTACCTTGTCGCCGACCGCGATCTCCATGGGTATGCGGCTTCCATCGTCGGTCATGCGTCCGGGGCCGGCCGCTACAACGGTCCCCTCCTGGGGCTTTTCCTTGGCGGTGTCGGGAATGTAGATGCCGCCCGAGCTCACCTGCTTGTCATCCTCGTTGGGCTGTACAACTACCCTGTTGCCAAGAGGCTTAAACGTCACTTTGGCCTCTGTTGCCATTTTGGAAATCCTCCTGTTTAGATTAATGAATCCCTGCCTAATTAGCAGTCTCAACTCGCGACTGCTAAGGTACAATCTTACGGAGCGAAGGACAACTTGTCAATAATATTGTGAGGAAAGTAAAAAATCCGCTGCGCTTGGTGACGAGCGGGTGAACGGATTTGACCGGACCCAGAGTTCAGAGGTCCATTGGGTGAAGGCACTTACTGTAGCCGAATACGCCATAAATACGCGGGTTTCATCGCGTTGACCCCTGACCGGGGCCCCCGTATCATCAGGTAATGGAGCACTCCGAAAGCACGTCCGCCGCCGCCGGTTTGGCGGGAATCGTAAAGTCCGTTGTCGTGACCTCACGCCCGCGACAGTGGACGAAAAACCTCATAATTTATCTGGCGTTTCTCTTCACCGCCAACGAGGCGTGGAGCACCCTGGAACCATCGGCGACCCTCGGATTGCTCATGAAGACGACGGTCGCCTTCGTGATCTTTACCGCGTTGACCAGCGCCGTCTATCTCGTGAACGACGTAGTCGACGCCGAGCTCGACCGACGGCACCCCAAGAAGCGCCTGCGTCCGATTGCCTCCGGGAGGCTGCCCGCGCATGTGGCGAGCGGTGTTGCGGCAATTTTGTCGACGGTGGGAATTGTCGCCGCATTTTTCTTCGAGACTCTCTTCGGGGCTATTTCTCTCCTCTATGTCGCCTCCATGATCGCCTACTCCCTGGCGCTGAAGAATATCGTCTTGCTGGATGTCTTTATTATCAGCGGTGGGTTCGTGCTGCGGGCCGTGGCCGGGGCAGTCGTAATCA
>JADFQF010000358.1 GCA_022561955.1 Chloroflexota bacterium
CGTGCCGGTCGCGTCTTCTGAACCGACCGATGCGTATGCCTTGGCGCCGTTGGATAGGATGTAGGGCAGGCTGCACAGTGTCTCCGCGTTGTTGATCACGGTCGGCTTGGCCCAGAGGCCCTGCTCGGTGGGGAAGGGAGGTCTCAATCGCGGCTCCCGCCGATAACCCTCCATGGTGTTCAGGAGCGTCGTCTCTTCGCCGCAGACGTATCCGCCGGCTCCCCGCATGATCTCGACTTCCAGGGAATAGCCGGAAGAAAGGATGTCTTCGCCAAGCAGACCCTTTTCGTAAGCCTGTGCAACCGCCATTTGCATGCGATCCGCGGACAGGTTGGCCTCGGCATTGATGTAGATGTAAGCCTGCGCTACTCCGGAGGCGTACGCCGCGATGATCGCTCCCTCCAGCAGACGGTGGGGCACGCCCTCCATCAGGTGGCGGTCCTTGAAGACGCCCGGCTCGCCCTCTTCCGAGTTCACGACAAGATATCTGGGCTCGACCTTTACCGAGCGCGCCCCCTGCCACTTCAGCGCCGCCGGAAAGTACGCGCCTCCTCTGCCTCTGAGGCCAGACTCCTTGACCTCCTCGATCAGCTCATCCGGCGTCATCGCCAGTGCTTTTGCCAGGCCCGAATAGCCTCCGTGATCGAGGTAGGAATCGATGACCTCGCAGTCTAGCTCGCCGCAGCCATCGAGGGTAATCCGGTGCTGGCCCGAATGGAAGCCGTTGGTTTGGGCCGATTCCGACAGAGTGCCGGACGCCACTTGAGCCGCTATGTCTCGCGCCGACTCGGGACTGACTCGCACGTACCGATGCCGCTCGCCGGACGCCGTCGTGACCAGTACCTGGGGGGCGTCGAAGCACGCGCCGTCGCAGCCCGCCGTTACCATCGAAGCATCGTCGGGCAGGGCGGCGGCCAGGGCGGCGGCTACCTCACCGGCTCCCACCGATATCGAGCAGTGCGACACCTGCACCGTGACCACCGTCTTGCCCTCTTGAGTACGGCTCAGGCGTTCTCTTGCGTCTCGGACCAGGCTCTCCAAAGCGTCATGCACACTCACGATTAAGAAAGCTCCTTGAGATGCGCCTTGACCGAGCCCGCATCGACTCTTCCGTGCCAGACGCCGTCAATCTCCAATGCCGGCGCCATGCCGCATAGATATCCGCACGGCGTCTCCTCTATGGTTATCTCCTTGCCATTCGTCTCAGCGAATGATTCTCTGACCGTTTCCAGGATATCCCCGGCGCCGTTGATCCGGCAGCCGAGACCCGTGCAGACTCGAATCACGTGATTGCCGGGGGCCGTCGTCCGCAGCTCCGTGTAGCTGGTAGCGGCGCCGTAGACCTCGCTTGCGGGAATTCCAAGGTGCCACCCAACGACCTCCATTCCCCAGTCGGGAAGATACCCGAACTCGTGTTGAAGGAAATGGAGCGCGGGAAGGAGCTGACCGTGGTCTCTGGGAAATTTCTCACGGAGTACGGAGCGAAGCGTGTTCCTGTCCGTATTCAAGATATCCTCGTCGCGTTATTTTTTTGGTGGCCGGAAGAAACACCACCGGTAGAAAAGAGCCGCCTCCGCAAGACTGCGTATGAGTCAGTCCGCCGTGGCGGGAGCGCCGACGACATCCGGCAGCCCAAGCTCGCGCAGCTTGCCCTCCGGTATCATACCATCCGCGGTCCAGCCTCGCGCGCGGTAGTAGGACTGAATCATCATCTCCAGCTCCTCGCGCTCGAGCAGCGTCCCTTCCGCCACGCCGGTCGGCAGCTTCTCGGAGAGTATTCGCTCGGGTAGCGTATCGTCGGACGCCGTCCAACCCTCGCGGACGTTGAAGAGCTTCTTCAGGTTGTTGATGCGCTCGCCTGCCTGCCTGAGCTCATCCGCCGTCATGGACATGCCGGTGATGTGCGTGTATATCTCGGCGGACTCGCGATAGAGGTCGTCGAAGGCCTTTCTCAGGAACTTGCACCATATGAGCGAGTCCAGCACGGCCGAAAAGTCCTCTCCCTCCATGGTTATGCGGCCCCGCGCTTCGTCCGCCTTCAGCCTGTCCACCCTGGACGAAAAGTCGGCCTCGTAGGCTGAGGACCGATTGTGGCACGCGCCACGTGTGCTGACGGCGAGTCCGAGCGCCATCGTCTTGAGGCTGCGGGGCTCGTAGCCGGGCATCTCGAGACCCTTGACGTGCATCGCCCACGCCTGCGAGCCCTTGCCGACGCTCTCAGATGCCCGTCGAGAGCCTTCCGCCAGCAGCGCCCCGAAGCCCTCGCGCCTCGATATTTTCTTCAGGACCTGGAGCACCGCGTCCGAGTCTCCAAACCGCAGATCGATGCCATCGGTGTCATCGAGAGTTAAAACGCCGCGGTCGAGACACTCCATGGCCCAGGCGATGGTTACGCCTGCGCTGATCGTATCCATGCCGAGCTCGTCGCACAACGCGGACGCCCGGATAATGGCGTTCGGGTCTGACAGACCGAGCATCGGACCCAGTGCGAAGGCGCTCTCGTACTCCATGCGGCCGCCGGCCTTGGGCTTATCGTCGTTGGTCTCCAGGATCCTCTCGCAGCCAATCGTGCAGTTGGCGCAGTGGGCGTTCTTGACGTGGTGCGACTGGATCATCTTCTCGCCGCTCATTGCCTCGACCCCGTCGAAGGTCGACTGCTGGAAGTTCAGCGTGGGCAGCGTACCCAGGCTGTTGAAGACCGAGATGTTGGCGATCGTTCCCAGCGTGCGATACTTCTCGGTCGCGGGGCCCAGACTGCGCTCCGTGAGGCTAATGCCGATGTCGTTGAGGG
>JADFQF010000359.1 GCA_022561955.1 Chloroflexota bacterium
GTGATGATGTCGGACGTTTGGAATAGCTCATCCAGGGATACCCTGGTGAGATCGAGCTCCTCATCTCGCTCTCGCGAGAGGGGGTACTTGTCATAGTAGTGGACCATTGCGTCGAAGGCCTGCACGCGCCTGGCGACCTTCTGCCCTATGTTGCCGATTCCAATCACTCCGACCAGTTTTTCCGCCATCTCGAAGGTGTTCATGCCGTCTATCGGCGCGTTCCACGTACCCTCGCGGACCGACCGGTCCGAATGCACCAGCCTCCTGTACAGGGAGAGCATCAGCAGCACGGCGTGGTCCGCGACGGCATAGGAGTTGGCGCCGCCGTTATTGGCGCACGGCACCTCGAGCTCTCTCATGAGCTCCAGGTTCATGCTGTCGTAGCCCGCCGCCAGAAGCTGCACCAGCCTGGTCTTTGGCGCCGCCCTGAGCACCTCGTCCCGGAGCCGCGCCCTGTAGACGAGCAGGAAGTCGGCGTCCTTGACGGCCTCCATCTGGACTGCGACTGGTTGGTCTCCTCGAAGCAGCTCGGTGACGAAGCCGCCGGGCGTGTAGGAGGTAATTACGTCGACCACCTGGTCGGGCAAGCCATGCAGAAAAACGACCTTTGCATCAGGCACGGGCGATCCCCCTCACCTAGCCGCCGTACATCTTGCGTAGCTGGTCCCTCAGTCCGTCGACGGTGAAGTCCGGGGACTTGCAGAAGTCGATCATCACCTTCTCCCGCGCCTCAACACCAATGACGGCCTCGGGAATGTCCGCGGCGATTTCCTTCGGAATGTTGATCACACCGTGCTTGTCGCCCATTATGAGATCGCCGGGATTCACATCGACGCCGCCCACGTTGACCGGGACATTGAGCTCGACGAGGTGAACGAATGACCTGGAGACCAGGACGTCCGACGCGAAGGCAAAAAAGCCGCTCTCATGCATCTCGTCCAGGTCCCTGACTCCCCCGTCCGTAACGGTGCCCACGCAGTTCACGGAGCCGTGAATGTTAATCTGGACCTCGCCCCAGAAGGAGCCGATAACATTCGGATAGTCCAGGTCCTTCATGACGATGACCCGCGGCTCTGGTATCTTCAGTATCTCGTCGATGAAATCGATTCTGGAGGCGTTCATCCTCGCGCTTGAAGGGGCCTCCGCCTGAATGACGGCGGTGACCGCGTACCCGATCATGTTGCCCAGATCAGGGAATATGCACTTGATGTTCGGGGTCATGAATCCCTTGTTACGGGGCCTCACGTTAAAAGTCTCGATGGTATTGGATATCGTGCAAGAAGAGAACTTTCTCAGGGACTCCAACTGGTCGGGAGTCAGATCTGCCATGAAGAATCCTCCTTATGTGTCCGCCGTGTCAGCCGTTTTTGACCGCCTGGAATGACTTCGGTAGAGATAGTAACACGTATTCCAAACGCCGCGCACCGCCGACAAAACAGCTTCGCTACCGGCCCCACACGGCCCAGTTACCACCCACACCCTGGAAGGCGGAATAATAAACAAAACCCGGCTGCCAATATCGATTGGCGCCCTCCTCGTGAGGATGTGTGGATGAAGACGATGTTGAGAGGAGTATTTCAATGCTTCAGATAATTAGGCCCTCACACAAGGTCGGCCTCGCGCTTGCCTTATTTTTAATGCTGACGGCGGTGTCAATATTTATGTGGAGTCGGGCCGAGGCTGCCACGTCCGCCCTGAGCGTTCAGAGCGCAACGATAGTTGTGGGCCAGACCGTGACATTACCTATCGTACTCAGCGATGCCCCTAACGGGCTCGCGGGCCTCGATATCGTCGTGACTCTGAGCAAGCCGGGCGTCGCCTCGATAGTCGGCGCGGAGCTCGCCGAGTTCGGTCTAACGTCGGTCGAGCAGATCTCTGCCACGGAGGTGCGATTCAGGGCCGCGGACCTTGCGGGCATCGTCGAGGCCGGGGCCGTTGACTCTACTCTGGCGACGTTGACCGTCTATGGCGACAAGAAAGGTTCTACGGACGTATTGATCAATATCCTCAGACTCGACGATGAGGGTGGCAATCCCATCAATCCTGCCGTTCTAACGGGTACGGTCAGCGTGAAAAAGAGCGTCGGCGGAAAAGGCGGCGGTGGCGGGGACAAGGGCGGCAAGGGCAAAAGCAAAGGCCCAAGCAAGTAACCCTGTAGATTAGGCCGATTTCGAGGCGGTTGGGCACTTCTTTCATGGGCCGACCGCCTTGAGCTTTTTCTTCAGCGACGGATATTTCCCCTCGGCCATAAGCGCATCCCAAGCCTCATTTGAACGTCTTACCGTCCTTAGACACAGTATTCCGCAGATGCGGAGTCCGCCTCTTCGGGGAGCCTGTCGAAGGAGAGGCGCACAAATCTACGTGATTGGTATGTCTGAAAGATATGGATACCAAACGATTACCCATCGAAAAAACCGCCCTGGCCCCGGACGGCCGGTTGCTGCAGGCGGTGGTGGTGGGGCGGGACCTGGTCCGCGACCTGGCGGTGATCTCGATTTCGAACTGGGACGGCCCGGCGCTGGAACTGGGGAACGTCGGCAGGCTGCCGTCTCCAAAGTTCCAAACGTAGCTCAACGCGTCGCTCTCGGGATCCGACGAGCCGGAGGCGCTAAACTGGACCGACTGCCCCGCCGTGCCCGAGTAGGGGCCACCCGCCACCACGTTCGGAGGCAGGTTCACCACGATGATTTCCACGGTCGCGCTAGCGGTCTGTGGCGTGTTGACTCCGTCGTCGACGGTAACCACCGCCGTGAAGGTCCCGCCGGTTGTGTACGTGTGGTTTGCCGT
>JADFQF010000360.1 GCA_022561955.1 Chloroflexota bacterium
ACCTGTGCGAGGCATTCTGCGTCTATCATGTGCAGTTGCAGCCGTCGAGCTAAACAGGAATACGACGTGTCTGCACGGTCGCTGGTTAGCCTTTCAATGGGGGCTCACGAGCCTTAATGCCCGCCCTCCGACATTTTGGAATACAAAGGCGTACAATATTGGAGCCAAAATACTGGATGAATTAATACCGAAACAATATTCCGACTTCTTCGTTTGCACATGTTTAGAGGTGGGCCCGCGAGCTAGGGCAGGTCGGGAGCGGGAGATGCCAGGTGAAAAAAATAGTAATAATCGTGGCAGCGGTCGTCGTCATCGGTGTCATCATCGGCGGCGTCGCGCTGGCCTTGAACGGTGGAGATGACGAAGACGCAACGGCCGGGCTCACCCGCACGGCAAGCGTCAACATCCTGGTGCAGGCCGACGGCGTTGTGCTGCCCGTGCGTGCCGCGGAGCTGAGCATGGACTTCGGCGGCGTCGTGGATGCCGTCTTCGTGACGGAGGGCCAGAACGTGCAGAAGGGCGACGTACTGGCGACCCTGGAGCGAAAGAGCGAGGAGGCTTCTCTGAAACGTGCCAAGGCCGACCTAAAGGGAATGCAGGCACGTCTGGACAAGCTCATCGCGGTCCAATCCCTCGCGGCCATTGATGACAGGATGGTTCGCGCCATCCAGCTTGGAGAGGCCCGCATAGCCCTGCGGACCGCGGAGGAGATGCTCAAGCACGTCTCGGGAGCAAACCTGGAACCCGGGGCTATCGTCATGCCCGAGGGCGCTCAGCTGGAGGCCGATCGAGCGATGGAGCTCGCGAATGGCAAGGACAGGGCGATGCACCGCTTCGAGGCGATCCTCAGAGAGAAGGGGCTCATCAGCGCGGACGGCTACGCCGCGACCACGAACACGATCGAAAACGTGGCCGAGAGAAACAAAGTTGTCGCCGACGCCAGGCTGGCAGTGGTTGAAGCGCAGGAGGGCCTGAACGACGTCGAGGACGTCGAGGAGCTGTTGAACGACGCCGTAGATGCCGTCAATGCCGCGACGCGAGACCTGGATACGGCGATTCGCGACGTAGCGGCTGCCGAGGTGGACTCCAGGGAGGCGATTCGCCAGAGAGGTGAGCTATTCGACGAAGCGGAAGCGGGTCTTACGAGCATTTACAAGAAATGGCTGGGAATTGAGCTCACCGACGAGGAGCTCACGAAAACGCCGGACGAACTGCTGGCCGAGTGGGATCTCGAATACGAGGCGGTATTCGATCGAGACGGCCTCACGTACGTGAATCGCGTGGCGCAAAACGACCTTGGAACACGCTGGAACGAGTTCACGATATACGCGTGGCTATTCCTCCACCCGACAACCGCGAATATCAAGTTCACCTGCGCGGACAACGTCGTGTTCTCGGCCGGGAGCGTTTGCGTGCAACGGGAGATCGAAGACGCCTGGAGCGCATACCAGAACGCCAAGGATGGGTCTGAAGCCGCGAACGTCGCCGGACCGACGGCGATCGCCGACGCTGAGAACGCTATAATCGCAGCGGAGCAGGCCCTGCAGGACCGTCAGGGCGAGTTGGAGGAGCGTCGGTCTGATCGGCCGACGCTGGACATTCTGGTTGCTAAGTCCAATCTCGAGCTTGCGATTGCCACGCTCGAGGACGTCGAGAATTTCCCTAACGAGGGCCATGTAGCCGAAGCCGAGGCCAGATATTCCGAAGCCCAGGCAGATTATGACCGGCTGCTGGAATTCCCAGACCCGCTGGAGGTAGCCCTTGCGGAGGAGAAGCTTGCCGCCGCTCGGCTTATGGTAAGCAACCTTGAGGGTGAGCGCGATCCGCTCGTCGTCGCCGGAGAGCAGGCGGAGTTCGCCGAGGCTGAAGCGCAGGTAAGCGGTGCCCTGGCCCGAGTAGAGCTGGCCCGAGTCGCCTTTCGGGGCAAGGAGGTCGTGGCGCCCTTCTCGGGTACCGTCGTTTCGGTTGGTGTGGACATCCTAGACGAGGTGACGAAGGATACCGTCATCGCGAGGGTCGCGGACATGTCCGAGTGGATCATAGAGACCGAGGACCTGGACGAGCTGGGCGTAGTTAACCTGCAGGAAGGCGATACCGTCACCGTGACGTTCGATGCCCTTGCGGGAGTAGAGCTCAGCGGGACGGTGATCTCGATAGGCGGGTTCGGCGAGAATCAGGGGGGCGGAATAACTTACGATACGAAGATACGCCTCATCGGCTCGGATAGCAGGCTACGCTGGAATATGACCTCTTCTATAGTGAAGACCTCCGTTGGGCGCGAGCTAGGGGTCTTAAGGTAGCCTGCCGCCAGTTCCCAGATTGACAGTAAGGAGATAAGCAAAAGGGCTCCGGAAACTTCCGGGGCCTTTTCGTTTTGTGATCCAGATCGAGTCATAGGGCCAATGATGAACATCGCGGCGGCGGCGTGTTCCAGGGCTGAATCAGTGTTGCTCTAAGGCCCCTGGGCGTAGACTCCGAAGGTAAAGGCGAACACCTCGAAGTTGGTGTCGTTGGCGCTGAGCTTTAGCTCGTGGACTCCGAAGGCGGGAAGGATCACCACATTGTGCATCCGCGGGCTGTCCAGTACCAGATAGCTCCTTTTGTCCTCTTCGATGGTGACGTCTTCACCCTTGTTAGACTCGTCCAGAAACTGTCCGTCGAGCGTTACGAGGACCTTGGTCTGTGCGTCGACGGGCCCCGTCACTACGTTCACGCTCTTCGAGGCAAACGCCTCGGGGTTCACGGTCCACTTCCTGCCGGGATCTATCAGTGTGACGTCGGCCG
>JADFQF010000361.1 GCA_022561955.1 Chloroflexota bacterium
TTCTTAGATTCGGAGTTCCTACCCAGCCGAATAGAACGGCGCCGGCCGGGACTTCAATCGCTTGTTCAAGAGTCGCAGGAGAGGCTTGAAAAAGGTCACGCCAGGTATTTCCACAATAATCTGCCCGGTGGCGAAAGGTGGCGTCTCTACGGCGATTTCAGGGACAACGCTGCGTTCCTCGACATCGAGACGACGGGGCTGTCTCCGCAGTTCGGTTACATCACGATGGTAGGAATTCTGGATTCCCGGGGGTACAAGGCCTTCGTACACGATGAGAACCTGGAGGAGCTGCGAGAGGCGCTGGAGCAGTACGATCTCGTCGTTACTTTCAACGGCGCGGCCTTCGACCTGCCATACGTCGAGCACCACTTCGGCAACGTGTTCAAAGACATGGCGCACATCGACCTGAGATTTCCCCTTAAGAAGGCCGGCTATAGCGGCGGACTGAAGTCCATCGAAAGGCAGCTGGGGCTCGCGCGGCCGTCGGCGCTCAGCGAGCTGGACGGCTTCGACGCCGTTGTGATGTGGCAGATGTGGCTGAACGGCGACAGGGCCGCCAGGGATACGCTCGTGCGCTATAACGCCGAGGACGTCGCCTCGTTGCCCCTGCTGTCCGAGACCGTCTACAACAAGCTGGCGGCCGAGCTGCCGACCGAGGTAGATGCCCTGGCCCCTTCTCATCGCCATGACATAGATCTTCCCTTCGATCCCCAAACCGTCGAGAGGACTAAGGAATATCGTAACGCGCGGTGGGAGCGGTCATGACACGCCTCGCCGTCGTCGGAAGGGACGGTCTCATTCGGGTTTCCGACGAAGCCCTGGAGGAATGGCGCGAGCTATCGCCCCCGGAATTCAAGTCTTTGTGGCCTACGTGGTCGCCGGACGGGTCCTTGCTGGCATATTCCCGCTTTCGTCCGCCCACCAACGGCGATCTGAGGCTCGGCGTCTACGTTTCGATGCCGGACGGTGGATCCGGCCGTGACGTACACGTCAACCAGCCGGGAACAGACGCCATCTCCGAGGGAACGCCCCACTACATGCTCTGGTCCCCCGACGGCTCCACGATCGCCATCGTAGCCCAGACCTTGGGAAAGGGACTCACCCTGTTTCTGGCGGACGGTGCGGGCGCAAACGCCTCAAAAGAGGTCCTGGGAGGCGGCCCTCTCTTCGTGTCGTGGTCCCACGACTCACGTTATCTCCTGGCTCACGCCCACCAGCTCCACTACCTCGTCAACTCCGAGAGCCGGGATGTAGCCCAGGTGCCCGTCACCTCGCAATACTACATGTCGCCCTGTTGGAGCCCGGTCCGGCCTGAGATGGCCATGCTGGGCGAGCTCGTGGGATCGAGGCAAGCCTTGATGCTCGGCAACGTCGACGAGGGCGGCAGTCGAATCCTCACCGAGATCGAGGGCGCCGTCGCGATGGCGTATCGTCCCGACGGTGAAGCCATCGCCATATGCAGGGAGCTGGACCGCGGCATGGGGTACTATTCCGGCCTGTGGATTTACGATGCCATTACAGGGGAGGGAGTCCGGATCTATGACGGCCGTCTTCTGAGCTTCTTCTGGTCTCCCGACGGGTCCATGATCGCCCTGGTCGTTCCCTCCGAGGCTGGCGAGGGGTCGATACGCTGGGCTACTCTGGAGCTCGAATCTCGGAACGTCTCGTATCACGGCGACTTTCGGCCAAGCCGCAGCCAGCTAACGATGTTCATGTTCTTCGACCAGTACCGCCAGTCTCACACACCCTGGTCTCCGGACGGCTCACGGCTGGTCTTCGCCGGTGAGCTTGGCCACCAGACTCTCAGAACGGCGCTTCCCAGCGACGATGCGACGGACGTCTTCGTCTTGGAGACTTCGACCGGTGATACGGCGCAGATATCGGAGGGCACTCTTGGCACCTGGTCGCCAGTCTCCGATGCGTAGTGAGCCTCGCTGGATTTCAGGCAGGCTGCTCTAAATCGGGCCGAGAGTCGGTAGTCGACCGAACGTGGGGACGGCTGCCACCTAGATCAGTGGACCGTAGGACTCGACGGTAAGGCCCGATGCCAGAGACTCGACCTCCGACAGGGGAAAGGCCACGGGGCCCACCCGAGTGCATTGCAGAGACGCCGCCGCGACCGCGAACCTCAGAGTCCTCTCCGTCTGCCAGCCCGCCAGTCTTCCGAGGATGTAGCCCGCTGAAAACGTCGCTCCGGCGGCGCATCCGTCAACCATGCCAACCTCCGGAGCGTTCACCCTGTATGTGCCGTCGGCGTCCGCGGCCAGGCAGCCCTTCTCGGCCATCGTCACCAGCGCGGTCTCCACGCCTGCGCCGAGGAGCCTCGATGCGGTCGCCTCTCCGTCGCCGCTGCTCTGGGTGGCGTCCGTCGTGGCCTGGCACACCGATACGAGCGGGGCGTACCGCTTCAACAGCGTCTCGTCTCGATGTCCGTGCTCGAAGTTGAAGAAGACCGGAACGTCGTAGCGGGCGGCCTCGGTCAGGGCCCTCATCACATGGGGACCGTCATACCAGTCCGCGTACACGAACTTCGCCCCCGCAATCATCGAAAGATCAGCGTCGTCCAGCGTAGACAGAATCGCCGGGTCTCTCTTCCAGAAGTACGTGCGAGAGCCCGTCGCGTCCGAGATATTGATCTCGTAGGGCGTCTCGACCTGGTCGGAAAGAACGAAAGTCCCCGATACGCCGAGCTCCGAGAGCTTCGCAGCGACGTCGCGCCCGGCGGAATCGTCTCCCAGCGCCGTTCCGATCAAGCCGGTCTGCACACCCCATTGCTTCAG
>JADFQF010000362.1 GCA_022561955.1 Chloroflexota bacterium
CAGTGGCTGGGCGGCAAGACCCGCGAGAGTCCGGGCTACGATCTCAGGGGCATCATGGTCGGCTCCGAGGGCACTCTGGCCATCGTCACCAAGGTCGTGGTGAGGCTGCTAAGGGAACCCGAGGCCGTAAAGACGCTCCTGGCCGTGTTTCGAGAGCTGGACCACGCCAGCGCCGCGGTTTCCGGCATCATAGGCGCGGGGATCGTTCCCGCCGCCCTGGAGATGATGGACGACCTGTGCATCAAGGCGGCCGAGGCTTCGGTCCACGCAGGATATCCGGAGAACGCCGGGGCCGTGCTGTTGGTCGAGGTAGACGGGCTGAAGGAGTCGGTCGAGGAAGAGGCGGCCGACATCGAGCTGGTCTGCAACGAGTTCGACCCTATCGAGATTCGGACGGCGACCGACCCCGCCGAGAGGGAGCGCCTGTGGGCCGGACGCAAAGGTGTCCTCGGCGCGTTGGGCAGGCTGGCTCCGAACTACTACCTCGTCGACGGCACCGTGCCTAGAACTCAGCTTGTCGAGGTCCTGGCAAAGATACGTCAGATCTCCCAGCGCACCGGATTCCCGATCGCAAATCTTCTTCATGCCGGGGACGGCAACCTGCATCCGTCCGTGCTGTTCGACGAACGCAAGCCCGGCGATACGAAGATGGCGCTGGAAATCGGCGGCGAGATATTGAAGCTGTGCGTCGAGGCTGGGGGAGTCCTCTCCGGAGAGCACGGCATAGGGCTGGAGAAGCAGGAGTATATGCCGATCATGTTTTCGGAGGAAGACCTGGATGCGATGGCCAGGTTGAAGCCCGCCTTCGCCACCGACGATGCCCTGAATCCCGCCAAGATATTCCCCACGGGAGCTACCTGCGGCGACGTGAAGATGGCAAACGCCATCGCCAAAGCAGGGCCCGGCGCCTGGATTTAGTCTTCTGAGGCAACGCTGGCCATGACCTCCGGTAACTCCTCCTCCGCTCTCAAGGCCGTCCGGAATATCGTTGGCGCCGACGCCCTCGCCGACGATCCTTCGGTTTACTCGTTCGACGGTAAATCGCCGCAGTTCGCAGTATCCCCGTCTAGCGTCGAGCAGCTCGGCGAAGTCATGTCCGCAATCTCGGAATCGGGCCTCTCCGTCGCCCCCTGGGGAGGCGGCACGCAGGTCGGTCTCGGTAACCGCATCGCCAGGCTGGACGCGGTCGTCCTTACGTCATCGATCAACAGGGTGGTCCGGCACAACGCGGCGGACCTTACCGTCACCGTCGAGGCGGGAATCACCCTCGCCCGCCTTTCGGAAGTGCTGGCCGAGGAGGGCCAATTCCTTGCCCTGGACTCTCCGGTGGCAAATCGTGCGACTATCGGAGGCACGCTGGCGGCGGGAGCAAGCGGGCCGCTTCGCTGGCAGTACGGCAGCGTGAGAGACCTGGTCATCGGCATGAAGATAGTCCAGGCAAACGGCACCATCACCAAGAGCGGAGGCCAGGTCGTAAAGAACGTCAGCGGATACGACATGGCGAGGCTGCACGTCGGGGGCCTGGGCACCCTTGGAATCATCGCCGAGGTCTCATTCAAGCTGACGCCCTTGCCCCGTCATCAGGCCACCGTTATCGCCTCCTTTGACGCGCTGGAAAGCTGCTTTGATGCCGCGAGCGCCGTGTTCCACAGCCAGGTCATGCCCCTGTCGCTCACGGCCTTCAGCCAGTCCGTCAACGCGACGGCTGAAGTCGTAGGCGTGGACGGCGTCTATCTCCTGGCCGTAAGACTCGGCGGAAGGCCGGCGACGCTGGAGAGACAGGTCAAAGAGTGCGTATCGACATTCGAGTCTCGCGGGGCCGTCTTCGTCGAAAAGCTGGAGGATGAGCATTCCGGCGTGGTCTGGCGAGCTCTCGCCGACTTCGGCTGGGACGAGGCTACGCATGCTCCGCTGGCGCTGCGTATATCCGTGGTCCCGGCGCTGGTAAAAGTGGTTGCCGGGGCTCTACGCGATAGCTCGACGGGCTCGTCTGCGGCGGTAATATCGCAGCCGGCCTACGGCGTCATATCCGCAAGCTGGGCTCCCCAGGGAGGGATCTCCGTCGATGATGCCGTCGAAATAGTCGGGAGGGTACGTGATAGCGTGCACGGGATATCCGGCTCCGTAATCGTCGAGCGCTGCCCTGTCGATGCCAAGGCGGCCTTCGACGTCTGGGACGACGTCGGCGAAAGCATGGACATCATGCGCCGGATGAAAGAGCAGTACGATCCCGCGGGCGTGCTGAATCCGGGCAGATTCGTTGGAGGCATCTAGTGGCTGAAACGCGTACCCCAACCGCCGCTTCCCTGTTTTTCGGACCCGACGCGCCCGATGAGTCCGACCTCTACAAGTGCGTCCACTGCGGCTTTTGCCTCCAGGTCTGCCCCACATATCTGGAGACGGGACTGGAAGCAGAGTCGCCACGGGGAAGAATCGCGCTGATGAAGGCAGTCAACGAGGGCCGCATAGGCATAACGCCCTCCGTAGTCCGGCACTGGGACCTCTGCATCCAGTGCAGGGCGTGCGAGGTCGCCTGCCCCTCGGGCGTACCCTACGGCCGGCTGATAGAGGCCACGATGCAGCAGGTCGAGACTCGGCGGAGGCAAGGGCTGGTCAAGCGACTCCTCACCGGGCTGTCTTTGAAGCAGCTGCTCCCCCACCAGGGCCGGTTGTCGTTTCTATTCAGCGGACTCCGGCTGTACCAGAAGTCCGGGGTCCGAGCCGCTATACAGAAGTCCGGAGTGCTTCGGCTCCTTTCGCCCAAGCTCGCGGAGCTCGA
>JADFQF010000363.1 GCA_022561955.1 Chloroflexota bacterium
AGAAGTCGCGGACCGTGCGCCGCCGCCTGAGCTCTTCGTAGAACTCGGACGCGCGACTCCTCATATCGTGCGGGGAATACGCCTGGTAGTCGGCTAGTGGAAGGAACTCGGGTTGGGTCATTGGGGCCTCCGAAGGCGGGACGAAGCTTTGACGACCACATTATAGCCTCGGGACCCAAGACAGCCATTCGGAGGCTTAGGGATGAAGTTGCGAAACCGTGGCGGAAGCGTTGCGCGCCCGTCTCAGAGGCGCTGGGCCGTTCTGGAAACCCTGGCTATCGCCCGACAAGCGTCAGATGCGTTCGAAAACGGCTCGCACCCATACCATCCGACCCTCTTCAACATTGCGCTTACCTGCGAGTTGAATTGCGGGCAGATCATCGCCCATCAAAATTTCTACGATGCCGTGCTGCGGTCCCGGCGGTCCCGGCGTCGACGCATCTGCCGTCATTTCATTCCAGGCTCGTGTACGAAAACCTGCGGCCTCTATCAATTTGCGCATCTCGTCTTGTGTAAGCAGAAAGCTTGTGCCTGCATCCTGCGCCCACATGACAGGATATATGAGTGGCTGGACAGGGCCGGCCATCAGCTCTTGAAAAGCCAATGTGCCTCGCGAAGTCAGCACTCGATGGAAGCCCTCGTATATCCGTTCCTTTAGCCGTTCCTTGTCGCGAACGTTCATGCCGCTCTGCTGCGTCCACACTACGTCAAATGCGCCGTCATCGAAGGGCAGCTCTAGGGCATCGCCTGCATGATGCTTCACCTGGTCGCCAAGGCCTATTCGCTCAGTGAGGATTTCGGCTGTCTGCACGTAGGTCTCGGCCAGGTCTATAGTGGTAACTTCGCAGCCGAATTGCACCGCCAGGGTGCGAGTTGGTCCACCAAGGCCGCCACCCACGTCCAGCACCCTTGCTCCTTCAGACAAATCGGCGAGCTCCGCGAGTGCCGTTGTTGCCTCTATGCCTCCGCTGTGAAATTGGTCCACTGGCGCCAGGTCCTCTATGGTCAGCGCGTCCAGGCGCTTACCTGAAGCAACGAGAGCCTCGAGTATGGTCTGACCCAGCCCGTCACGGTTCCAGTAGTCGCTCACGGCCCGCAGGCTATCGGGATTCGCCATGCTAAGTTTCTTCCTGTTTCAGAGTGCGTATCCACACCCCGGAGCGCTACTTGCCCGTCAATATAGATACGATCGTGTCGATTATCTCCTCGGCGCGGGCCCGCAGCTGGTCCTTGTTTAGCGGCGCTATGGGATGGGGCGTGAAGATCACCGGATAGTCCGGCGTGCCCCACATGGCGGCCATGGACTTCGACGTGTTAATGAAGGAGTCGGTGCATATCGTTACCGAGGGTACGCCCGCCTTCTCAGCGTGAATTCCGTCGTGCACACTGCACGCGCTGCAGGAGCCTCAGTCGCCGATCCCTGCGATGATGTAGTCGCAATCCTTCGCCATCTTCGCGATCAGGTCCGGCTCGGCGGGCTTGGAGGCCGACGGCTTGGCATGGTAGTCGACGTTGGCCACGCCGTAGCGCTCGTCCAGCAGGCCCAGGACCTCGTGGAGGAACTCCTTGGCGTTGACCTTGCTGTCGTCGATTACGCCGACCCGCTTGTTCTTCAGGTCGTCCAGCCTTGGAGCGCCGTTGAATTCGGCGACCATCGGCCGTGTCGTCGGGTCGACCAGGGTCATTCTGTTCCGAGTTCCCGTAGCCATGTTGTTCTCCTTCGACTTTTTTCAGCCGGGAAGGCGTGTGCGTCCTAATCTAATTGATCGTGTCACCGCCGCTTCCTCGTCCTCTGTAAGTTATGCTCACGCGGTGCGGCCGGAATGTCTTTCGAGCGAAAGCGGTTTGCGCCCTTTTGCCCTGGGAATACAGCGCCGGGATATCGTCTTTGTTCGGCGCAGAGGCCGCGTTCGAGTGAGGCGTATCTAGAAGGCCCCGGCGCAGGCGCAGGCTCCTCCGCCGCCACAGCAACCGCCGCCGGCGCCTGCAATTGCGCTGGCCTCGCCATTGGCGGTGGAAGAGAATGCGGAGAACACCGACAGGCGCCGCATGGACTCGCCTTCGCACCTGGGACAGGGTGTGGGCTCGTTCATGCTGCTCATTGGGAGAAGCTTCTCGAAGTCATTCGCACAGGTCTTGCAGGTGTATTCATAGATCGGCAACTTTCGGTCCTCCTCGACAGTTTGATCGGCCTGGTGCGCCTCGCCATGATGCTTGGCGCGGGTGCCTAGATCGGCAGAGTAAACGCTGCTTGCTAAGACACATTTTAGGCGGCACGTTGATTCCGGTCAACACACTCGTATAATAGATGGAAGTCTTCAGTATGGTTTTCTTGGCCCAGGCGCGCCGTGAGCTTGACCGGGACCTTCATTATGTGACGTAGGCGGTACATTGCAGTCCTCAACCATCCTCCCCGACGAAAAGGGACGATTCGGCCAGTTCGGCGGGAGATTCGTGCCGGAGACGCTGATGAGCGCCGTTGACGAGCTGGAGCGCGAGTATCGCGCGGCCCAGGCGGACGAGGGCTTTCAGGCGAAGCTAAAGGACCTTTCGCGCAACTACGTCGGCAGGCCGACGCCTCTCTACTATGCGGAGAACTTGACCAGGGAGCTTGGCGGCGCCCGCATATACATCAAGCGCGAGGACCTCGCCCACACGGGCGCCCACAAGATCAACAACGCTTTGGGGCAGGCCCTCCTTGCAAAACGCATGGGCAAGAACCGGATCATAGCCGAGACGGGCGCGGGTCAGCACGGCGTCGCGACGGCCACGGT
>JADFQF010000364.1 GCA_022561955.1 Chloroflexota bacterium
GTGGGGCCCGACGCCCGCCATGCTGAGCGCCGCCGACACGTTTACGTTGGCGGGGAATAGCTTGCAGGCCTCTTTGACCGGCCCGTCGAAGATAATCGTCGGCTCTACGACGGCATCGAGATCGACGCCCGAGGCCAGTACGCCGGGCGCGCCTCTCAGGCCATCCGGAGGCTTTCGAGTGATCATTTTTATGGAGTCTATGCGTCCGGCCGCCGCCGAGGCCACGCCGTCAAGCCCTGCGATGGCGCCGGACGGAACGTAGATCGTAGCGCCGTGCCTTTGGGCCATGTCAAACAGGTCGTCACGTTCGAGAAGCGCTCCGCAGCTCAATGCGATCAGGTCCTTCCCCTGGGAAAGCGTTTCGCACGCTATCTCGTCGAGGGCTTCGCCCGTGGCGGCTTCGACCACAATGTCTACGATTGGAACGAGGTCCTTCAGCTCTAGGACCGCGGGAGGTGACCCAAGCGTCCCGGCGAAGACGCGCACCTTATCCAGGTTGCGGCTGCTCATCGCCTTCAGCGAGGCGCCGGGAACGGAGCCCTTGTCGAGCTCCACGGCTACCTTCTGACCGATCGTGCCGCAGCCAACAATTCCAATTTTCTTGATCGCCTTCATGGGGCCATATTAGAGGGGCTTGAAGAGTATGTCAAAGCAGGGACGCCCATATTGAGGATACGCTGCGGATTCCAGGCTTGTACGACCGCAATGGATTTTGCTACACTGCGTACCACCGGCATCGGCAGCGGCCTACGAATATTTGAGAAGCGAGATTTCGCAGCTATGACTGACGAACGACTGTCCAACGACGATGTTCGACACATCGCCCTCTTATCACGCATTGGAATGACCGACGAAGAGGTCGAGCTGATGCGCGGCCAGCTTTCAAACATTCTGGAGAACTTCGACATTCTGAGGCAGGTGGACACCGAGGGAGTGGAGCCGACCGGGCACTCGGTAAACGTCACCTCCGTCATGCGGGAGGACAGGTCGCGGGAGTCGTTGTCCAGGGAGGACGTTCTCGGCAACGCGCCGCTCGTCGAGGGCGACCGCATCAGGGTCAGGGCCGTCCTCGAATAGTCTTTTAGCTTGACTAACACGGCCGTTGCGCTCAAACCACTGAATCTACTAACGACGGAACCTAACACGTCTTTCAAAGACGATAATCCGATGGGCTAAACGATGGAAACTTCTGAACTGATCGGGCTAACCATTCACGAGGCGAGAGGCCTGCTGGACCGGGGCGAGGTATCGTCGGTCGAGCTGACCCGGGCGGCGCTCGACCGCGTAGGACAGGTGGACGACCGCGTAAAGGCGTTCGTGACCGTCACCGGGGAGTTCGCCTTGGCCCAGGCAACGCGCGCCGATGAACGGATAGCCGAGGGCAGTGCCGGCCCTCTTACGGGCGTGCCGATGCAGCTCAAGGACAATATGTCCACCAAGGGCATCGCGACGACGTGCTCATCACGCATGCTGGAAAACTACGTCCCGCCGTACGACGCAACGGTTACCCGAAAGATCTTCGACGAGGGCGCCGTTCTGGTGGGCAAGGGCAACCTGGACGAGTTCGCAATGGGCTCGTCCACGGAGAACTCGGCGTTCTTCCAGACGCGCAATCCGTGGGACCTGGAGCGCGTGCCCGGAGGAAGCAGCGGTGGACCGGCTTCGGCCGTGGCCGCCGGCGAGTGCGTATACGCGTTGGGGTCGGACACGGGCGGGAGCATCCGACAGCCAGCCGCACTCTGCGGCATCGTCGGCATGAAGCCGACCTACGGCCTCGTCAGCCGATACGGCCTCGTCGCCTTCGCCAGCTCGCTGGACCAGATCGGTCCGTTGACGAAGGACGTCGAGGACTGCGCCATCGTCCTCAACGCCATCGCGGGCCACGACCCCAACGACTCGACATCGATCAACATTGATATCCCGGACTACACGAAGGCCCTGACGCCGGACCTGAAGGGGCTTCGCATAGGCGTGCCCAAGGAGTACTTCGTTGACGGAATGGAGCCGGGAGTCGAGCAGGCCACCCGAAAGGCGATCGATGTGCTGCAAGGCCTCGGCGCAGACATCGTGGAGACGTCGCTGCCGCACACACCGTATTCGCTGGCCGTCTACTACATATTGGCGCCCTCGGAGGCATCGGCGAACCTCGCCCGGTACGACGGCGTTAAATACGGCTACTCCGCCCAGGACGCAGACAGCATGTGGGACGCCCTGGAAAAGACGCGACAGCATGGTTTCGGGCCCGAGGTCAAGCGCCGCGTGATGTTGGGGACCTACGCCCTTTCGGCCGGGTACTACGACGCGTACTACAAGAAGGCACAACAGGTACGGACCCTGATTCGCCAGGAGTTCGAGTCCGTTTTTCAGGATCTGGATGCGGTCGTCATGGCTACCTCGCCGTCGGTCGCCTTCAAGCTGGGCGAGAAGATGGACGACCCGGTCCAGATGTACCTGAACGACGTTCTGACGATGCCCGCCAACATCGCGGGCATTCCGGGAATCTCCGTGCAGGGCGGTATGTCCGATGGGCTGCCGGTGGGCTTCCAGATCATGACGAAGCCGCTGAACGAGGAGACTTTGCTGCGCATCGCCTACGCCTACGAGCAGGCGACCGACTGGCACACGATGACTCCGGAGCTTTAGCAGGGTGTTGAAAATGCCTTGTGGAGCTGCTGAAACGTGACCTGGCTTGGTATAGCAGGTGCATCTCGTTTCAGGAGGGCACCATGCGCGGAACGGCAGCGCGTCAGGCGACGATGCTCACGGC
>JADFQF010000365.1 GCA_022561955.1 Chloroflexota bacterium
TTATCGCGGTGACGAGCTCCTCGGTGCTGATTTCGAGGACATCCAACGGGTGAACAGATGTCCCATCGCCGTTCGGGCTGGGGTCCGGCCGGCGCATCTCGTCGATTGCCGAGGTCGTTACATCCGTAAGCAGGAACTCATAGAAGTTGGCGCGTCGCATGACATCGACGTAGTAGGATGGAGAAAGGAACGTCCCGCTTATCTGCAATGCGGTCAGAGCGCCGCCAAACGTCATAAGCAATAGAACGCTTAAGAATACGGCGATGCCCCTTCTAACGTTGATCATGATTTTTCAACTCTAGTCGAGGCCCTGGGATTATGCAATGCCTGCGGGGGCCTCTCCATTAGCCCTTTAGCCGCCTTATATAGGGCCTGCCGACTTTCTTTGATGCCGCGAGTCTTCCTTGACTTTACACATCTGTAACTATAGTCTCCCCCTGTAATACGTTGGCGGATACAGCAAAAGACATAGGAGAAATTCCGAGAGCGCATGTCCCAAAAGCAGTCATACACGTTTGTCGTCCCAGGTGACTCTCCCATACAGATCCAGGGCTCGGAGCATCTGAAGAGGCTCGAGCCCTACGGGGAGCTAGTCCTGTATTCCGACCGTCCGGCTACGGCCGATGAGAAGGTCAGGCGAGCCGAGAAGGCGGATGTGCTGATAAACACGAGAGGGTCCACTGATTGGCCGGGCGACGTGCTTCACCGGCTTCCGAAGCTTCAGATGATCACGACCTGCTCCGTCGGCACGGACATGATCGACCTGAAGACGGCGGCGGAGCTGGGAGTAGTGGTTAGCAACCAGCCTGGCCGGACGGCGCCCTCCGTCGCGGAGCACGCCTTCGGGCTGATGTTCGCCATCGCCAAGCGAGCGGCATTTCAGACCGCCGAGCTTAGAGCCGGCCGCTGGACTCGCATGGACAACTACTTGCTTCAGAACAAGACCCTCGGCATCGTCGGAACGGGAAACATCGGCGGCGAGCTCGCGCGGCTGGCCAACGCCATCGGCATGGACGTCATCGCCTGGACGCTTCATCCGTCCAAGGAGCGGGCGGCGCGTCTCGGCCTCCGCTACGTGGAGCTGCCGGAGCTGCTTCGAGGGAGCGACGTCGTCAGCCTGCACGTAAACCTCACCGAGGACACGAGGCATCTGATCGGCAGGGAGGAGATCGCTCTCATGAAGGAGGGGGCGCTGCTCGTCAACTGCGGCAGGGGGGCCCTCGTGGATACGGGCGCCCTGGTGGACGCACTGAACTCCGGACACCTGGGCGGCGCGGCCATTGACGTCTACGATGTGGAGCCGCTTCCGGCGGACGATCCGATCTTGAGATGCGAGCAGGTCGTGCTGACGCCACATCTGGCCGACCAGACTCCCGAGGGCTTCGAGGCTCTGAACGAGGGCGCGATAGACAATGTGATCGCGTTTTTAGAGGGCCGTCCGCAAAACGTAGTGACAGGGACATGAGTCATCTTCGCGCGAATCGGACTTGAGGAACATGCAAAAGATGGAAGAGTATAACTACGAGACATTCCCACTGAATATGACGGCCGAGGGTTTTACCGACTTCCCCGAGTTTCTTCACGTCGGGCGGAAGGCGCCCGACGGCGAGCTCGTCGATGCCGCGACCGGCCGGACCGTGAGGCTATCGGACTACTGGGGAAACGGCCCACTCATGGTGGAGTTTGGCTCCATTACTTGACCGTACTGCGGACTGGCGGCGCCGGTCCTCGAGCCACTGGCCAGAGAGTACGCGGAGCACGGAATCGGCTTCGTTTTCGTCTACACCAGGGAAGCCCACCCCAGCGACGAGCTGCCCGCCCACGAGACCCTCGAACAGAAGCTGGACCAGGCTAGAGAGATGACGCGAAGATGGGGCATCGAGCGCTCCATGCTCGTGGACGATCTCGAAGGCAGCTTGCACAGGGCCTACGGCACGCTCCCCAACATGACGTACATAATGGCCGCGGGCGGCAACATTATCTATCGCGCGGCCTGGACCGACGAGCGTACGATACGCATGGCGCTGGACCAGGTTCTATACGAGCGCGAGGCCCGCAGAGACGGCACCCGTCTGACGCCCTACTTCATGGAGTGGCTGCCTCAGCGCGTGAATATCCGCGAGAAATTCGTCGACGGGCTCGCGCAAGTCGGGGAGAGGGCGATCGACGAGTTCATCGCGGCCGTCGAGCACACCGAGGGAAAGGCCGCCGCCGACCTTCTCCGCGGGTGGAGGGAGCAGGTGGGCGCCACCGCGGACGACTAGAGCGCCCGCGATAGATTGGCTTTACCAAGGAGCCTTTAGAAATTATCTCAGAGGGGTGGGCGCGTTGTTCCCGCCCGCCCTCCCGAGGGTTATCTGTGCCTGGGGGCACATCCTCCAGACCCTCTGCCGTAGGGCTCACTGGGGCAGGTATTTGAGCTTTTCACATATGATGATAGGTGACTGCCAATTGGGGATGAGGACGAAGTGTCTTCGCGTTCCAACATTTCACCCTCTCCGACGAATCGGTCCGTGGGGACGGACTCCGGCCTTATTCCTTACAAGGAGTCGGAGAGTCCGAAGATATTCCTCATAGGAGTCGGACACCTCAATCCTCTCCCTCAGGGAGAGGAAGCATCGTCTCCCCCTTTCAAAGGGGGAGATTTAGAGGGGGTGAATGGCTCTCTTCCAGTGCCAGCGGAGGGCATTTCATTCCGCTTTGTAAAGGACTTTACCGGAGGGAGATTTCCCTTTCATATCTTAATATAGGGACGTGACAGACCG
>JADFQF010000017.1 GCA_022561955.1 Chloroflexota bacterium
ATTATGTGGCCCAGAACGGTAACGCATTTTATCTCTTAGAGGAGCGGATCGCGTAACGTCTCGTCACGGCGCATTGTACAAAAGTTTGCAGGGGTCACCAAGGCGGGAGATGGGTAGCAGCCAGAGAGTGCCCTACTTTTTGACTCAGGTGCCTTCCAAGTACAAATTGATCTCTGGGTGCATCCATGTTACAGCTACATTGATTCCCCCATATCTGGATTCTGGTCAATTCTCCGATAGAATCAAGGGTTGCGTCGTCAGAGTAGCCATAGATGATTAAGAAGGTATGGACGTTCTGCTGGGTTGTGTCTTTGCTTTTGCTATCGCGGGCGGTTTATGCATTTTTCGAAGTGTAATCACGGGTCGTTTAGGGTTTGGACACTGCCATAAGTTTGACAAGGAACTTACCGCAATGAAATTGGGTAAAAGCTTGCATGAGGACCTATGAATCAAGTCCACCCAGGTAGGCCGACCAGGGCAGAAACTCAGCAGAAGACACGTGCACTGCAATCCCGTACAAGCGGAAACATTGCACGGCGTCTGAGCCTCGCCTCGGTGTTGCTCCGACGGCAAGTTCTCAGATGGCGTTAGGTTGGTTCATCAACACACCATCTCGGCATAGCGCACAGTTGAAATGTCCACGAAATGTCCACAGAGTGGTGGACACAGGGCAATATTAGGCAACATGGACCACACATGCTGAAGGCCACTGCAGCCGTACATTACGGCACGCATGCACACTGGGCCGTATAGTCTAATATGGACGGGATACTATTTAATATGGGATACCTCGATGCTATTCTGAGTTCATGAAGCCCTTTACCCGCATTTCTCGCTTGAAGCTGGAGCTTCGTGCACTCAAGCCAGGCGCATTCGCCATGCTGGCGCTGGCTGCGATAGCGGTCGCCTGCTCTCAGACCGCACCGCAACTTGCAGGACCGGCCGAGACACGGTCGGATGCCGTTTCAGATGCGCCTGCCGTGGCATCACCGACGACGCCTCCAGCCGCAAGCGCGCCGCGAGTCCTCTCTCCGGTCCCCTCCGCCAGCCCTCCAGAGGTGGTCGTCCGGAAGCCCGACGCAGCGCCGACGCCTTCACCCGAGCCGCCCGCCGCGCCCCGCTCGGGGTCGTCCCTGGTTATCGTCGACACGCACGACGAGCCGCCGGACAGAGACCTCTTCGCGCTCGCCCTGCGTCTTGGCGACGCAGAAGGCGGCGGGGCGCAATCCAGAACGGTCAACCCTCAGGGCGTGGAATACTACGTGGGCCATCAGCAGAGTTTCTTCGTCACCAACCTCTCGACGAACGAGACATACGAGACGGTGGCCACCCTGAGGTTCGTAGGGGATCACGCCTACTGGTACGTGGACGACCAGGCCGAGGTCCTGGAAGACGACCTGGTACGGGCCTCCGGGGCCTTCGAGGGCAATATACGCCCCGTCCTGACCGATGCGTTCGGAGACATATGGACTCCCGGCGTGGACAACGATCCGCGACTCACCATCCTCAACACGCCCTTGAGCGGCGGAGTTCTAGGGTATTTTGGCTCCCAGGACGAATATCCCAGGGCGACTCACCCTCACAGCAACGAGCGAGAGATGATTTACATGAACATAGGGTCGCTCAAAATGGGAAGCCCGGCCTATATGAGCGTGCTGGCCCACGAATTTCAGCATGCCGTGCACTGGAACACCGACGCCGGAGAGGACGCATGGATCAATGAGGGCCTGTCGGAGATCGCCAACGAGCTCGTGGGGAATACGTCATTTTTCGTGAATGTTTTCCTGAGGAATCAGGGGAAGCAGCTAAACTTTTGGCCCGACATACCGGGCGCGACCGGGCCTCACTACGGCGGCGCGACTCTGTTCCTAACCTACCTGGCGCAACATTACGGAGGCTACGAGGGGCTTCGGAGGTTGGCCGATATCGAGCTCGACGGCATAAATGGCCTCGACGAGTATCTCTCTCCCTACGGCGTATCCTTCGAGGACGTCTTTAAGGACTGGGTAATCGCCAACTATCTGGACACGGCGGAGGGGCCGTACAGCTATCCCGACCGGGCCGTCAAGGTCCAGGACCTGGATATCCTCCTCACATATGGGGAGAACGCGGGTATCCTACCCCAGTTTTCCGCTCGCTACGTAGACCTGCGCCTGGAAAGCGGAGACGCACTGGTGAGTTTTCAAGGCAACCCTCGTGTTCGGCAAGTAGGCACGACGTGCCGCAGCGGCCGTCTCTGCTGGTGGGGCAATGTCGGCGACTCCATCGATTCGACGCTGACCAGGGAGTTCGACCTGACTTCGGTCGAAGAGGCGACGCTGGAGTTCTGGACCTGGTACGACATCGAAGAGGACTGGGACTACGCCTACGTCGAGGCGTCGCGGGACGGCGGGAAGACCTGGGACATCCTGGAAGGGGCGAACACGACTCTGGACAACCCGGTCGGCAACAGCTACGGCGCCGCCTGGACAGGCCGTAGCGGGGAATGGACCAGGGAGAGCATAGACATCTCCGATTACGCCGGAGCCCGGGTTCTGGTGCGCTTCGAGTACATCACCGATGACGCCGTGAACCTGGACGGCATCGTCTTCGACGACATCGCGGTCCCCGAGATCGATTACTTTGACGACGTCGAGGGGCCGTCCGACTGGCTGGCGGAGGGTTTCCAGCGCATAGACAACGAGCTTCCTCAAAACTTCTTCGTGCAGGTCATCGAGATAGCCCTCGACGGCAGCTTCAGCGTCCGGGAGTTGACGCTGGACGAGGAGCGAGGCGGAGAGCTGCTGGTAAGGGGCTTCGGCACTCGGCTGGAAAACGCTGTGGTGGTCGTGACGCCCGTCACACGCCATACCTATCAGCCGGCAACCTATGAGCTCACTGTGAGCCCACGGCCTTAGGCTTGTCGTAGGCCTGGACACGGCCTTTCGTCAGGCCCGATTGCGGTTTCGTTCCAGGATGGTCTGAAATGTACGGCGGACCTTAGGGAGTCGTGGGTCGTATTCACCCAGCGGATAGCGGTCCGATTTCATCTTGACCCAAGCGATGCTGATCTCTTCGGCCAGCCCTTCCGAGCGGAATTTGTTCTTGCTCTGCTCCAGAGCGAAGACGATCATCTCTTTTCTGCGGCGCTGAACGCGCAGCAGGTAAAACGGCAGCCAAAATGGAAAGAGCAGCAGGCGAAATAAGAGTCTGAACGCAGTGACCTGGTCGCTCAAAGTGTCGTGGGCGGCCCTGCCCTCCATTCTGCCTAGCTCGCCTCTCCAGCCTCCGCGGCCTTTGGGGTCATTCATCATTGCCTCCCTTCCCGAAAAGCACAACGGGACGTCTCAATTCTTGTCTTCGACAGGTGATAAGAGATATATTGTGGCGAGTCGCAGAGCTAGTTAATCAATATTTCGCCTAGTCTATGAACACATAGTTATTGTGTCAAGGAGCGTTCGTGATATTATGTTCAGGCAAATGAGGCGGTGCGACAGGATCTTCAATATCCCTCGCCCTAATGGCCTTACTCAGAACTTGTGGTTATAATACTGATAGGTCGCCGTTGACGATCGGAGATTTTCACTACCCGGAGCAGGGCATTACATTTGTAGCAATGCCTGGAGGGCAAACCGTCCAGGCGGTGCTCTCCCAACCAACAGCATAATCATCCCACGATTCTCATCGAGGAGATGCGGCATGGCATCGGACGAGTTCAATTTTTCAAAGTTCTCTAGAAACGATTTCTACGAGGGGCTGAACCGCCGACTTGTCGAAATGGCGGAGATCGGATCGGGTCAGCGCATAGTAGACCTGGCATGCGGCACCGGGGGCGTAACAAAGCTCATACTGGAGAGACTACGGGACGCCAGAGACTCGGTCATAATCGCCGTGGACCACTCGGCATCGGCACTGAAGCAGGCGATGGAGGAGTTGAAGGGTAAGCGCAACTCCGCTATCCAGTTCGTGCAAAGCCAGGTGGAGCAGCTCTCCGAGGCGCTAAAAGAGTCCGTTGACACGATCGTCTTCTGCAACGCGATTCACTACATATCAGACAAGGATCTCCTGGTCGAGGAGATTTCCAAGTCGCTCAAGCCCGGAGGCAAGTTCGCCTTCAGCACGTCCTTCTACGAGGGCAGCCGTCCTCCTGAATCGCTGGCCTTCTACCGCAAGTGGATGTTCAAGGCGATTCGCATACTGCGGGGTGAATACGACCTCTCACCATCCAAGGGCGATAAGGTCGAGTCCCGTCGTCAACTAACCCCGGAGCAGTACGGCGAGCTGATGGAAAACCACGGCCTGAAGATCGTCCGGCAAGAAATCGAGACCGTCAACGTGCCTATCGAGGGCTGGCTGGACATATCCGCCTTCGAGGACTTCATCACGGGGACTCTTCCGGGCGTGCCTCTCGACAAGGCCAGTGCCGCACTTCAAAAGGCGGTCCAGCAGACCTTCGAAGAGCTGAAGATCGAGTATGTACCCCGAAGCTGGCTGGATGTGATCGCGGTGCGAGCGGCATAGCCCATTTGCGGTCCGAGGAGTCGGAGGAGGGACCGTCATCGCCCCTCTCTTTCTAACGGATAACGACGTTAACGGCCTCCTGGACATGGAGGACTCCATCTCCGCCGTTGAGGACTCGCTCAATCAGCTAGCTCTCGGAAAATCGGTCAATCGCCCTAGAGGGCACGACATCGCCGGGCCCGGCGCATATCTGGCCCATATGCGGGCCGCGGCGTACGGCCAGGGTGTTTCGGGCTTCAAGACGTACACCGCCTGCGCCGGTAGCTTTCGATTCCACGTCTACCTCTTCAGCACGGAAACCGGCCAACTTCTCACCGTCATCGAAGCCAACAGGCTTGGGCAGCTTCGTACGGGCGCTGCAACGGCCGTGAGCGTACGCCACATGGCCCGAAGCGATTCCTCGACCGTGGGACTTCTCGGTACGGGTTTTCAGGCGTCTACTCAGCTCGAGGCGGTCTGTAAGGTCCGGCCCATTTCGGAGGTCAAGGTCTATAGCCCCACGGCCGAGCATAGGGTCGCCTTCGCAAGCCGAATGACGGAATCGCTGGATGTGAAGGTTACCCCCGTCGATTCGCCGAGGGAGGCCGTCGAAGCCGCCGACATACTCATCACGGTCACTGCCTCGCGGACGCCCGTGTTCGACGGCGGATGGCTTCGACCAGGCACCCACGTCGCCGCGGTGGGAGGGGCCAACGAGTACGTCCGCGAGCTGGACGACGAATGCGTTCAACGGGCGGACTTGCTTGTGGTCGACGGCCTGGCCCAGGCCAAGATCGAGTGCGGAGAGCTGCTGATGCCGGCGTCGAGGGGGCTGATAATGTGGGAGCAGGTCCGCGAGCTGTGGCAGATCGTAAGCGGAGCAGTGCCGGGACGGAGCCTCGACGACGACGTGACGATCTTCAAGTCCCTGGGCATGGCGCTGTGGGACATCGCGGTGGCCAAGGTCGTGTACGATAGGGCCGTGGCGCAAGGCGTGGGCGTCACCATGGGGAATTAGGGTTAGGGGATCCTCCTGAAGAAGTCGCATTCGTTAATGCCAGAGACATCACGACCGATCAATACATTCTCCCCTAAAACGTTTATGAGCCAGGACAGGGTTCCATGTTTCGGGAACCCCGCCTGGCCCATGATTACCAAGCTACACCAGATTCTTAATCTAAGATAATCTTACTCATGAAAATGAAGATTGTCAATTTCCGATACTTCGAATGCGAGGACTCTCAGAATGAAATATTGTAATTGGGTAAATAGTCGGAGCCGGTAATAAAGATATGTCGCTAAGAGCTTTGACACCGCTGGACGGGCGCTACGCAGCTCAGGTGGCCGGTCTCGCCGACTACCTGTCGGAGTGGGCGCTCATCAAGCATCGCGTTCGCGTCGAGATCGAGTGGCTCGTGGCGATGTCCCGGCGGCCCGAGATCGAGGGCATGCGTTCGCTGACCGACGGCGAAGTCGGGTTCCTGAAGGCCCTGGTTGAAGATTTCGACGACGAGTCCGCCCAGAGAATCAAGGAGATCGAGAGGACGACCAACCACGACGTCAAGGCGGTCGAGTACTACCTGCAGGAGAGGCTCAAGGGCGGCTCACTGGAGGATGTGGGCCAGTGGATACATTTCTGCTGCACCTCGGAGGACATCAACAACCTCTCCTATGCCCTCATGGTCAGGGGCGGCATCGAGGACGAGTGGCTGCCCCAGGCACGGGCGCTCGTTGAGAGGGTAGCCGAGGTAGCCGAGGAGACCAGGGCCACGCCTCTGCTGGCGCGAACACACGGACAGCCTGCGTCCCCAACTACGTTGGGCAAAGAGATGGCCGTCTTCGTCCATCGTTGGCGACGGCAGCTCGACCAGATTCAAAACGCCGAATACCTGGGCAAGTTCAACGGCGCCGTGGGCAGCTACAACGCTCATGCCGTCGCCTATCCCGAAGCCCCCTGGGAGGAGATATCCCGGGAGTTCGTGGAGGGCCTGGGGCTTACGCACAATCCACTTACTACCCAGATCGAGCCCCACGATTTTCTGGCCGAGCTCTTTCACGGCCTGATCAGGTTTAACTCCATAACTCTGGACTTCGACCGCGACATGTGGGGCTACATTTCGCTGGGAGTGTTCAAGCAGACGGCCGTGAAGGGCGAGATCGGCTCCTCGACGATGCCCCACAAGGTCAACCCGATCAACTTCGAGAACTCCGAGGCCAACATCGGCGTAAGCAACTCTCTCCTGGAGCACCTGTCGACCAAGCTGCCGGTGTCCAGAATGCAGCGGGACCTGTCAGACTCGTCGGCCATGCGAAATATCGGCCCCGCCATCGGGCACAGCCTGGTGGGCATCAGGTCTGCCATTCGCGGACTGCGGGGGGTCGAAGTCGATGAGGTCATGCTTCGCGGCGAGCTCGAGGGTTCGTGGGAGGTACTTGCCGAGGCCGTGCAGACCGTGTTGCGTAAGAACGGCATTCCCGACGCCTACGAGACCATGAAGGACCTGACGCGAGGGCAGGGGATTACGAGAGAAGGCTTGCGCAAATTCCTGGAGGGCCTCGACCTTCCCGAAGACGACAAGAACCGCCTGCTGGAGCTCACGCCCGCCACCTACACGGGCATCGCCGAGCGCCTCGTCCGGCACATCTCTTCCGACACTTCGTGAAGCCTTCTAGCTCATTCTGAAGGACCCTTCGAGCCGGTGGAGGCAAAGAAGTTCGTCGAAGGTGCGGAGGACGGTCAAGATACTCGCAATCCCGAATGCACACGGCCGCTGGTCCCCCCACAATTGGCTATAGGGCCGTGCCGTATACGCGGTCGGGAGTCACGATGACGGCGGAGCGGCGTTCGTCTCGCATGGCCTGATCGTACTCCTCCCAGTCGGGGTGCTCGCCCGATATCGAGCGATAGACGCCCCGAAGCGTCTGCTGAAGCCCCTCGGCGTCCGTATTCTCCGGCGACAGTATCTCGGCCTGCCCCTCCAGCACCAGGAAACCCCACCAGCTGTCCTGGGACACCAGCAGCGTGCAGCGAGCATCCCGCATCAGGTTGCGAAGCTTGGCCCTGTCCGCGGTGGTCGTGAAGGCGGCGCCTCCCCGATAGGGACCGACGACTATTATGCTCATCTGGGCGTTGCCGTTCTTGCGGTAGGTGGTCAGGACGGCCTTGTGATTGCTGGATATGAAGTCCGAAACCTTGTCGTCCAACATCGTATTCCTCCATCTAATTCGATAGGAACTTGGACTCTTTTTATCATGTGGCCGTAGAGGCCTCCGTGCCCGCTTGGCGCGACGACGCGTCCCTCGTCGAACTCGTGAAAAACTATGTGTCTCTAGGCCAAAAAATCGATCTCATACATGTCGTAGTGCGACTTGGACATGCCGAGGCTGTTGTAGGTCTGCTGCGCGACGTCGTTGGTGCGCTCCACGTAAAGCCGGATTCCGCATATGTCGTCGCGAGGGGCGGCGATGGCGTGGACATGGTCGTGCAGCGCTCGATAGACGCCCTTGCGACGCCATTCGGCGGCCACATAGACGCTCTGTATCCACCAGAAGTTCGCGTTGCGCCAATCGCTCCACTCGTAGGTGATCATCAGCCCCGCGACCACCCTGCCGTCTGCCTCGGCGACGAGATAGAAGCCTCTCTCCGGGTAATCGAAAAGCGACTGCACGCCCCGCCGCAGAAGCTCGGCGTCGAGGGTCAGGCCCTCCGTCTCCTGTGCCATGGCCTGCTGGAAGGCCACGATGGTCGGTGCGTCGTCTTGAGTCGCTTGCCGTATGTTGATATTGGCCGTCGTCATCATGCTGTCTTCCTGCGCCCGAAGAGCGATATTTTTGTCGCAATCGAGCCAATTGGGGAACCGCCATAATGGTATCATGATGCGAGCGGAGACGAGACTCGCTGTCCCCGGAGGTAGAACACGAACCCCCAGACAGACATAGCCGTAATCGGGGCCGGTCCCGCCGGTCTGATGGCGGCGACGGTAGCCGCCCAGGCAGGCGCCCATGTCGTCTTGTTCGAGGCCGGCGGCTGGCTCGGGGGCCGTCTGGGGCTTCAGACGCAGCTTCTCCAGGGACCAAAATCCATTTTTCATGACGCGACCGGCGTGGACTTTTGCGGGCGCATGGTCGAAGATGCCCAACGTTCGGGCGTCGATATCAGGCCAAATACTCCCGTTCATAGCCTCTGCAAGCAGGCCGACGGATTTGCCGTTGGCTTTCATGGCGGGGACGGCCCTTCTACCATTAGGGCAAGAGGCCTGATTCTCGCTACAGGCTCCGTGGAGCCGCCGGGTGACTTTTCGGGCTCCTCGCTGCAGGGGGTCATGCTCTCGGGCGACGCCCAGGAGCGGCTCGTGCTCCACGGTGAGAAACCAGGCAAACGCGCCATCATGGTCGGCTCGGACAACGCGGGCCTGCTGATCGCCCAGGCGCTCCGCAAAGCGGGCACGGATGTTGTCGCGGTGATCGAACGGGCGCGACGGGTCGTGGGACGAGAGTTCAACGCCGCGCCGCTCAGAGACGCCGGCGTCGAGATACTTACCTCGACCGGTATCGCGGAGGCCGGGGGTCAAGACAGGGTCGCGTCGGTCACCATAGCCAAGCTGAGTGATGAGGGCCGAGCGGTAGTCAACGGGCAAAGAAGATTCGAGCTGGACACCATCTGCCTGGCGCTGCCGAGGACGCCCCGGACCGCTCTCGCAGAGGAACTTGGCTGTCCGGCCATGGACATTCCCGCACTGGGTGGCGTTACACCGCTTCACACCGCTAAGATGGCTACGCCGGTCCCCGGCCTTTACATTGCCGGAGACGTCGCCGGTGTGGAAAATGGAGCCGCCGCGTTGGAAAGCGGCCGCCTGGCGGGACTCGGCCTGTCCGAGGAGCTGGGATACCGTCATCCAGAGACGGCAACGCAGTTGAATCTGGCGCGCGGCCGTCTGGGATACCTGAGGAGGGGAGGCCGAGGACTACTGAAACGAAAGGCGAAGTCGGCCATTGCCTCTGAATGCAGGCGGATGGCGACTTCCAGGTAACGGCGTAAGCGTGATCGCCTCCCGGCCTTCGCCGCGCCACCATAATACTCGAGGTAAAGATGGAATCCTTTGAAATAGTTGACCTGATAACCATGCAGCAGCACGTTGGCGAGCGCTACATGGAGTTCCTGCGCGCCAACACGATGAGCCTGGGCCTTTATGTGCTGCCCAAGGGGGATATCGACCCTCAGCTGCCCCACGTCGAGGATGAGGTCTACTACGTCGTGAGCGGAGCGGCGACGCTGCGTGTCGGCGAAGAGGACAGGCCTGTGAAGCCTGGGAGTCTGGTCTTCGTAGAGGCCGGGGCCGAGCATAAATTCCATTCGATTACTGAAAACCTGACCCTGCTCGTCATATTCGCGCCTCCCCAGACAAAGCCGGAATAGACGCCGCGGCTTGGGGACGGCGTTACGACCTTAGCCCAACGCGGTTCGATATCTACCTGGGAAGCTCGACGCCGGTCCCCCTGGGCAGGTCCCAGGTATCGTCTTGCAGGCCCCGAATGTAGTCGACCTGGCCGTGGTGGTTGTTCTTGTGCGTAATCAGGTGTCGCAGGGACATGCCCGTGGTGCGGCCGGCCGGGGAATCGCCCTCGTGCTCGTCCAGGTCAGACTCCGTCAGGCCCGAGACCGCCTCCTGAGTGCGACGGCAGACCGCCTCCAGGTAGCCGACCAGGGTGTCGAGAGGCGGTAGGGAGAGCGCCCTGAGGCCCATCCTGTCTCCGGGGTCCGGCGAATCGATCGGCTGTCCGAATTTTTCGAACCATTGGTCCGAGACCCAGAGTGTCGACTCACCGTGCCTCAGTCTGGACGCTACGTCGTCTTCGGCGCGGGCGACATGCCACAGGATGAAGCCGATGTTGTTGCTGGTAGGGCTCGGCCTCCACAGCACCTGCTCGTCGCTGAGTCCGTCGCAAGTTGCCAACAGCCTGATCTGCACCTGCTGCAGGCTCTGGGAGATAAATTCGATGGTGTCCATTTTATCTTTTCCAATCTGGGGCCGAGGCTAAGTTGTGACGCAGACGATTATATAACCTCTGCGTTTTCGACGGCCTGAGGTCGGGCTTTTCTGAGCCGGCCAAAAGAACCTATAATGTGGCGGCCCGGTCTCCTCAGTGGATGCGTGTTTCAGGGAGCAAAAATTTATGCCGATTAACAAGGTCGTGGCCACTTTTGCCGAGGCGGTGGCCGATATTCCAGACGGCGCCACGCTCATGATCGACGGCTTCGCGGGCCCGGGCGGCACGCCTCAGAACCTGATCCTCGCCCTCCGAGACCACG